>NZ_JBSFYR010000005.1:0-161954 GCF_053599875.1 Streptomyces sp. NPDC005151
TCAGATCCTGGCTCGCAAGGCGTCCTCAGTTCACCGGGCTCCTGCCCGCTGACACGGCACTCAGAAGACGCATCCACAGGTATTGACAATTACTCGCGAAGTCCCAGCCCACCAGCCTGCATGCCGCAGCGGTCGCGGCGAACTTCATCGCATCCCGCGGCTCGATCCGGTTATCCGGTCGGACGTCCACCACCAAGCCCGTCCCGTCCAAGCGGCGCACGAAGAAGTCCGGGGTGTGCCGGACCGTCTTCCCATCCGGCCCCGTCCACGACAGCTGGAAGGGCACGAAGCCACCCTCGTGACCATCGGATCGAAGTCGAGCAGTATCAGCCGGTCGCGCTCCAGCCAGGACTCGTAGCCCACATGCCCTCCGCATGTTGCCGACCAGTACCAGCCGCACCAGTTGCCCCCGCCCCGGCGAACCGGGAACCCGCGCGCGGGCCGCACCACTTCGAACCGGACCGGCCACAACCTGCTCAGGGGTCCACGGCACCGCTCCCCGGTCGAGTCGGTGTACTCGACGTCGAAGTCTCCCGGTGTCTCCGAAACCTGCGCGCTCGCAGCCATGCAGACCCCCCAGGTCGCCACTGACCAGGCGATTCGACGGGAGAAGTGCCACAAGCGCCGCGCCTACAGAAGACCGGGACGGCGCCGCCCATGCCCACAGAAGACCGGGACTGCCTACACATCAAAGGGACCGACACCGAGATTGGGTGCGTGCCGCGCCCCAGCCCGTCATTTGTGTCCATGAGGCCAACGCTAGTACGGTCGCTTACATGTAGCTCCGGTACAACTACCGTGTGTATCCGAATGTCTTCCAGTGCGTCGCGCTGGCCCGGGCTTTCGGGTGTGCACGTGTGGTGTGGAACGACTGCCTGCGCGCCCGCAGGGAAGCGCACGCGGCAGGGCTGCCGTATGTGGTCTCTGCCGTGCTGTCCAAGGTGCACATCACGCAGGCCAAGCGCACTGCCGAACGCTCCTGGCTCGCCGAGGTGTCGGCTGTCGTTCTCCAGCAGTCCCTGCGGGATCTGGACACCGCCTACAAGAACTTCTTCGACTCGCTCAAGGGCACACGCAAAGGCCCGAGGGCCGCCCCGCCGAGGTACAAGTCGAAGAAGGACTCCCGGCAGTCCATCCGTCTGAACGCCAACGCCTTCTCCCTGAAGCGCAACGGCACGGTGTATGTGGCCAAGGTCGGTGACATCAAGGTCACGTGGTCCCGGCCGCTGCCGGCCGCGCCGACCTCTCTCACCGTCACCAAGGACTCCTCGGGCCGGTACTTCATCAGCTTCGTCGTGGACACCGACCCCGACCACCTGCCTGCAACCGGCGCCGAGGTCGGCATCGATCTGGGACTGTCCACGTTCGCCGTCCTGTCCGACGGCACCAAGATCTCCTCCCCTAAGTTCCTGCGCCGCGCCGAGAAGAAACTCAAACGGTTGCAGAAGGACCTCAGCCGCAAGGCCAGGGGATCGAAGAACCGGACCAAGGCCCGCATCAAGGTCGCCCGGCAGCACGCCCGGGTGGCCGACCGCCGCCGGGACTTCCACCACAAGGCCTCCACCCGCATCATCCGCGACAACCAAGCGGTGTATGTGGAGGACCTTGCGGTGTCCGGTCTCGGCCGGACCCGGCTGGCCAAGTCCGTGCACGACGCCGGATGGTCGGCGTTCGTGACCATGCTGGAGTACAAGGCGGCTCTGCACGGCCGGTACTTCGGGAAGATCGGACGCTTCGAGCCGACCTCCCAGGTCTGCTCGACGTGCGGCGTCAAGGACGGCCCCAAACCCCTCCACATCCGGACATGGACCTGCGCCGCGTGCGGGACCGTCCACGACCGGGACGACAACGCATCCAAGAACACCCTGGCCGCCGGACGGGCGGACAGGCTAAACGCCTCGCAGAGCGCAGGTAGGACCAGGACGAAAGTCCCGGCACAGCGCGTTGAAGCAGGAAGCCACCGAAACGGTCAGCCGACCGTGGCAGGAATCCCCGGACTTTAGACCGGGAAGCACGTCAAGCCCGCAGGTTCATCGGAAGCTTCGCCAACTCCCGTGCGGCGGATTCCAGATGCTCCGCCGCCACGCTGCCGAAGAGCGTCACGGAGGCCGGCGAACCCGACAGTGAACGGACCTCCTGCTATCGTCCGCGCCGTGAGCAGCTCTGACAGCATTCTGGACTTGATCCGCCAAGACCGTGGCCTCGCCGAACTGCTTTGGTCGGTCTGTGAGTTCGACCTCACTCGCGGAGACCACGGAGAGCCGGTCAGCCTGTCGTCCGGACTTCCGCTGGACGGCATTGCCGGCGACTTCACCGGCGGGACCTTCTTTCTGTGCGGCGATCGCAGCACGACTCGCCCAGTGCTGTATGCGAGCTCCGAGGGCCAGGCCGGCCTTGTCGGCGGAAGCCTCTCCGAAGCACTGGAGATCTTGGTGGGCCTGCCGTGCTGGTGGGACTGCCTGAAGTTCTCCGGCGGCGGAGAACTGGCCGCGATGCAGACCGCAGCCGAACACCTGGAGCGAGACCTGGCGGAGGACCGTCCAGGAATCGGCGCGCAGCGGATCCAAGTCGCGACGGCGCTGTCGCTCGAACTGGCACCGATTCCGGTGTTGCTGACCCGACTGCGCGATGCGGTAGCCAGCACCAAACCAGATCATGTATTGACGGTCGAAACCGGCGAGGAGTACGAGTCCTTGTTCGGAACGTTCCTGCCGAGTCGAAACCCCTGCTGGCGTTGAGTCGGCATCGTTCCGCTGCGCGAGGCTGACCTGGCGGCGCCTTTTTGATTGATCTGTGCCGCAGATACTCGGTCATGCCGTAGGCCTGCTTGCGTCGGTGGTCTGGCCGAAAGTCGGCATGCCGAGCGGGGCGGTGGTCGTATTTCGCTTCATGTCCGCGAACGCGTTGAAGTGCTCAGTCAGGTACGGATGAATGGGCTCTGTCGCTGATCTTATGACGTTACGCACTCACGTGGGATGGGTGATGACACCGCTTCGTGCGTTCAGGAGCCGATCACGGGTTCCGCGGTCAGTGCCAGCGGCTGAAAGCGGTAGCGCCGGATCCGGTCTCCGCGGCGAACCGAAGAACCCGCAGTGGCGCGTCGATGAGCTCTGCCGCATCGAAGTCGGGTGCGTCGCCCATCTCGGTCATCCAGGCGGTGATCCGGCTGAGGACCTCGCTTCGCTGTGTGGTGGCGAGGTGGAGGGCTTCCTCAGCTCGGGGCAGGGCGGTCCGAACCTCCTCGGCGGACAGCAGGAAGTCGCCAAACCAGCCTGGGAGCATCGCCGATCGTTCTGCGCCGAGGCCGTAGCACAGGGCAGCGGCCGGGTTCGCCTTGCGGGCAGTCGCGACGAACAGACCGGCGCCCTCTGCCTCGGGCGTGAGCGTCATGCTCGCGTCCCGCATGGCCTCCACCGCCTCGGTAGTCGAGTTGGCGTCGTTGAAGAACTCTGCGAATCGCCGGGCGGTCGGCGTGGGTATCAAGGGTCCGGAAGGGTCCGCGGGGTGCTCGAAGAAGGGCTCTCGGTCGCCGCCGTTCGACCACCACGCAAGCGTCTCGCCAAAACCCGGCGGCCTCTGCCAGTCGCCTGGCCGTACGAGATGGATGTAGCGATCCGGTAGTGTCCGGGCCTCCTCGTCAGGGAGGACACCGACCACCCACAACCCTGTTGAACTCACCGGTCACACCTCTCAATCTGCTCGACGACTCTATCTGGCGGCATCACAAGATCTGCGACAGAGCCGATGTGCTCAGTTCGGCATCCAGCAACGTGGGGGCTTGGAGGATCTTGGGAGGCCGCAGGGCGCGGGCGGCACTGACAATCAGCCGCAGGTCACGCCGCCTCGACGACGCCGGCCCGGACTGCGGCCGCCCACTCCACGAGCAGCCGTTCATACGCCGCCGCACCGTCTGGCGACAGCCGCCCACCAGACCGCTCCCACAAGGCGCGGATCGCCGCATTCACGACTGCGGGGGAGCGCACAGAGGTGGGCTCGGTGGAGGCTGGGGGCGTACGAACAGGCTACGACGTGGGTGCCGTCGGCCGGAGTGCCGACGGAGAGCCGCCGTGTCACGCTGGGACGGGGGATCACGCCCGGTCCGGCCCGCTCGGCCGGCCCGACGGCTCAGCCACCCGAGGAGGCTGACATGGCCAGTGACACCGCCGGACCCAAAGCGGGCCCCGCCAAGCCGAGCCCCACGCACGCGCCGACATCCGATATCACCGTCCTGGCAGCAGCCCTGATGATCTTCGGCGGAGCGATGGCGATCCTCGAGGGGATCTCGGCCATCGCCAAGGACGACCTGTTCCTCGCGACACGCCACTACGTGTTCGAGTTCAGCCTGTCGGGCTGGGGCTGGGTCCACCTCATTCTCGGCATCGTCATCGTCCTCGCCGGCTGCGCCGTGCTGAGCGGAGCCCTCTGGGCGCGCTACTTCGGTGTCTTCGTCGCCGGCCTCGGCGCGATCGCCAACTTCCTGTGGGTGCCCTACTACCCCCTGTGGGCCATGGTGCTGGTCGCCGTCAACATCTTCATCGTCTGGGCGCTGTGCACGGGCATGCACCGAGAGGCGGGCGAGGGTCTGACGGCCTGACCCGGGCGTGCCCGGCCGGCCGGCACCTTCTCCGGGACGGCGACGATTACGGCAGTCGGCCCTGTCGGACATGAGGAACCCGGACGCGCCGCCTAAGGTGCGAATCATGCCGGAGAGCGCAACGTCCATCGAAGGTGCGGCGGGGAGCGGGGCGGCCCCGGCGCCCGACCCCCGCCGCTGGCAGGCACTTGGTGTGTGCCTGGTGGCGGGCTTCATGACGCTGTTGGACGTGTCCATCGTCAACGTCGCCCTGCCGTCCATCCGGAACGGCCTGCGGAGCCCGGAATCCGATCTGCAATGGATTCTCTCCGGCTACTCCCTCGCCTTCGGACTCCTTCTCATCCCCGCCGGACGCCTCGGCGACGCCCGGGGGCGCCGTGTGGTGTTCCTGGCGGGACTGGCCTTGTTCACGCTGGCGTCGGCAGCCTGTGGAGTCGCCCAGACCAGTTTCTGGCTGGTGGTCGCCCGAGTGATTCAGGGCCTCGGTGGAGCCTTGATCTCGCCGCAGATCTCCGCGTTGATCCAGCAGATGTTCTCCGGCCGGGACCGGGGCCGCGCCTTCGGCATGTTCAGCACGGTGGTCGCTGTCTCGACCGCCGTCGGCCCTCTGCTGGGCGGGCTGCTGATCCAGGCGGCCGGACCGGCCGAGGGCTGGCGCTGGGTGTTCTACGTCAACCTGCCGCTCGGCGTCGTCTGCTTCCTGCTCGCCCGGCGCCTCCTGCCGGACACCCCGTCCGCCGGCCGCGTACGGCCGCGCGACCTGGACCCCGTCGGCGTCCTCCTTCTCGGCGCGGGCGTGCTGGCCCTGCTGCTGCCCCTCGTCCAGGAACAGCAGTGGCCCGGCAACGAGAAGTGGCTGCTGCTGGCCGTGGCCGCGGCTCTGCTCGCCGCCTTCGTCGGCTGGGAGTTCCGGTGCGGCAGACGCGGCACCGTGCCGGTCCTCGACCTGTCGCTGTTCCGGCTGCACTCCTACTGGCTGGGCTGTCTGTTGAGCCTGCTGTACTTCGCCGGATTCACCTCGATCTTCTTCATCAGCACGCTCTATCTGCAGGCCGGCCTGCACTGCACCGCCCTCCAGGCCGGACTGGCCATCACACCGTTCGCTCTGGGGGCGGCGGCCGCCGCGGGACCAGGTGGCCGGATGGTCCACCGTTACGGCCGACCGCTGGTCGTTGTGGGGCTGTCCATGGTGGTCGTCGGACTCGGGGCCACCGTGTTCGCTGTTCACGTCGTCCCGGGCCGCGGCGTCGCCTGGGCGATGGCTGCCCCGTTGCTCCTGGCGGGTGTGGGCAGCGGCCTTGTCATCGCTCCGAACCTGACCCTGACTCTGTCCCAGGTGCCGGTGGTCGGCGGCGGGAGTGCTGGAGGCACGCTCCAGACCGGGCAGCGCGTCGGCTCCGCGATCGGGATCGCCGCAGTCGGCTCCGTCTTCTTCGCCCAGCTGGCCTCCAAGGGCTGGACCACCGCGTTCGACCTCGGGCTCGTCGTCTCCGTCACCTTCGTCATGGGGGCACTCGTGGTGGCACTGGCCGATGTGGTGGCCTCCCGGCGGGGCAGAAGACATACGGACGACGTGTTGTCCGACCCCGGTCCGTCCGACCGGAAGGGAGAACACCATGAGCAACCCGACCGGCAGTGAGCCGCACGGCAACGCAGCGTACGGACGCACGACCTTCAAACGGTCCAGGAGCCACTTCGCCGACAGGATCACGGCCGACGTGAGGGACGGCTGGCCGGTCGAGGCGGGCCGCTACCGGCTGGTTGTCAGCCGCGCCTGCCCCTGGGCGAGCCGGGCACTCGTCTCCCGGCGGCTCCTGGGCCTGGAAGACGCCCTGTCGCTCGCTGTCGCCGACCCGATCCAGGACGACCGCAGCTGGCGCTTCACCCTGGACGAGGGCGGCCGGGACCCGGTGCTCGGCATCGCGTACCTGAGCGAGGCGTACGACGCGCGCGAACGCGGCTACCCCGGTGGCGTCAGCGTGCCCGCGATCGTGGACGTACCCAGCGGGAAGCTCGTCACCAACGACTTCCAGCAGATCACCCTGGACTTCGCGACCGAGTGGACCGCGCTGCACCGGTCCGGGGCCCCCGATCTCTACCCCGAACGGCTGCGGGACGAGATCGACGAAGTCATGGACGGTATCTACCGCGATGTGAACAACGGCGTCTACCGGGCCGGATTCGCCTGTGGACAGGACGAGTACGAGGCCGCGTACCGCGCGGTGTTCCGCCGGCTCGACCTGGTCTCCGAACGCCTCGCGGACCGGCGCTATCTGGTCGGGGACACTCTCACGGAAGCGGACATCCGGCTGTTCACCACGCTTGTCCGCTTCGACGCCGTCTACCACGGGCACTTCAAGTGCAACCGCTCGAAACTGACCGAGTACCCGGTGCTGTGGGCCTACGCCAGGGACCTGTTCCAGACCCCCGGATTCGGCGACACGGTCGACTTCGACCACATCAAGCAGCACTACTACCGAGTCCACACGGGGATCAACCCCACCGGCATCGTGCCCCTGGGACCCGATCTCTCCGGTTGGGGGACACCGCACCACCGCGAGCAGCTCGGGGGCCGCCCGTTCGGCGACGGGACCCCGCCGGAGCCGGGCCGGTCCGGCTGCACCCGCCTGTGAAGGACACGTCACGGTCCCTGAAGAGCACGTTGACGGCAGCGGACCGGTGGGCGGTCCGTGCGGGACGGTGGCGGGCTCCGCGGCGAGCCGGAGCGAGCCCATGCGTGAGCGCCAGGAAACCGAAGGCCACTGCCGGGATCGGGACTCCGAGCAGCGCCGCCGTCAGCAGCAGTCCCACGCACCGACGGGAACGGACGAGGGCGAGGGGATCGGGTGGCGCCGTGAGGACGCTCCGGCGGACTTGGCCGACATGGTCATGGTCTTCTCGTCGTCGGAGCTTCTGGTGCGCGCCGGGCTGCGACCGGGCCGTTCGGCTCGGACGCGGGCAGCCGCCCCGCGCGGACCGCGTCGACCAGAGCCTGGTGGTCCCGCTCGTTCAGGTCGGCGTACGTCTCCGCGAACTGCGCGATCGCACGGTCGAACGAGTCGCCGCGTCCCAGATACGCGGCGATGGCGATCCGGTCGCCGGACCTCGCGTGGGCGCGGGCCAAGGTGCTGCCGCAGACCTCACCGAACGTCCGCATCCCGACCGGCACCATCGGCTCCGGCTCGATGGCGCCCTTCCAGTCGCGCAGCTGCCGCACGTAGAAGTCGCGGCGCCGCCCGTCGATCCCTTCCGTGCGTTCCCAGCCGAGGAAGATGTCGCTCGCCGCCTGCATCAGCCGCTGCCCGGCGACCACCCGCTCGCCCTCGTTCCGGTACGCGCCGGGGCCGGCGTGCGGGGCGAGCACCGAGGTCCCGGCCTCCTTGGCCTGGAGGAAGAGCGGATCGCGGTCGTCCCTGCCGAGCAGCAGGATGATCCAGCACCGCGTGCCGACGCTGCCGACCCCGACCACCTTGCGGGCCACGTCCACGAGCCGGAAGTCCCGGAGCAGGAACCGCCGGTCCGACGGGAGACTCAGCGCGTAACTTCCGATCAGCTCGCGGAACCACTCCATCGTCGCATCGCGCTCCTCACCGGGCAGCAGATCGGCGAGCGGTACGAGCAGGGGCGGATCCGCGGCGATCCGGAGCCGCCCGTCGACCTCCTCGGTCAGCTTGCCGAAGGCCTGCAGACTGTCCCGGGTACGGGCCTTGGCCATGGCACGGTCCAGGTTCTTGCGGCCACGTTTCGCCAACTGCTGCGACGCCACGGTCCGGAGGCGTTCCACATCAGTCTTCGTGTACCACACATCCAGGTTGCGCATGCCCGCGAACCGGATCATCGACTCGCGGTACGACCGCACCGCTGCCGACACGATGTCGGCGCTCTCCCGCTCCGTGAAGCCGTTCGCCCGCCCCGCGACGACAAGGCTTGCCGCCAGCCGTTTGACGTCCCACTCCCAGGGGCCCGGCAGCGTCTCGTCGAAGTCGTTGATGTCGAAGAGCAGATACCGTTCCGGGGAGGCGAGCAGCCCGAAGTTCAACAGATGTGCGTCTCCGCACAGTTGGGCCCTGATCCCGGAATCGGGGGTGGTGGCAAGATCGGCTGCCATGATCGCGGCGGCGCCCCGGTAGAAGCGGAACGGCGACTCGGCCATCCGGCTGTGACGGATCGGGACGAGCTCCGGAACCCTGGTCGCGGACTGGGCCTCGAGGATGCCCATCGGGTCGGGCCGGTCGGCCGGCGGTGCGAACGCGGCGTGGCTCGAACGGGGGGTGCGTCGGCGGGCGGCCTTTCCGGCGGCCGCCCGCTCCTCGGGTGTCAGGTGCGGCGCGGCGCGGTGGGCCGACGTGGCGTCCTGGGGCATCGAAGACTCTCCTGACTGCCGCAGGCGCCCCACCGCCCGGACGTGTGCTGCCCCTCTCCGATTATCACGGGTAGCCCCGGTCTCCGGCATCATCTGGTGAGCCAACGGGCCGGGGCCGGCGCCGCAGCGGCGGAGGACACGCCGCGTGCCGAACAGGGGGTACAGATCCGTCCCCGGGCGACGTGCTCGCCAGGACAGCCCGTGCGGTGCGCGGGACCGTACGGTCCGACCACGGCCGTGGCATCGGTGGACCGCGGTCTTGAGAAGATCGATTCGTGGAGAATCCTGAGCCGTTCCCCGGGTCCGACATCGACGCCCCGGCCGAGCCCGACCGGGCGACCGGCCGCCGTCCGGTCCGCTGCCGCCTGTGCGGTCGCCCGCTCACCGGCAGGGAATCACGCCGCACCGGGCTCGGCCCCGCCTGCGACGCCAAACTGCACCCTGCCGCGCCGGACATCCGCACCCGCCGCCACGAGGTCGAACAGGACCCCCTGCCCGGGACCTGAGCCGGGCTACGTGCCCAGCCGGCGGAACAACCCCTCCTGCACCACGGACACCAGCAGATTGCCGCCCCGGTCGTAGATCCGGCCGCGCGCCAGTCCCCGCCCGCCCGTCGCGATCGGCGACTCCTGGTCGTACAGGAACCAATCGTCGGCCCGGAACGGACGGTGGAACCACATCGCGTGGTCCAGCGACGCCATGTCGAAACCGCGCGGCCCCCACAGGGGTTCCACCGGGATACGGACCGCGTCGAGGAGCGTCATGTCGCTCGCATACGTCAGCGCGCAGGTGTGCACGAGCGGATCGTCGCCCAGCGGGCCGACCGCACGCATCCAGACCGCGCTGCGCGGGTCCGCGTCCTTGATCTCCTCCTGCGTCCAGCGCAACCGGTCCACGTACCGGATGTCGAACGGCTGGCGTCTGGCCATCCGCTCCAGCGCGTCCGGCAGCGCCCCGAGATGCTCGCGCACCTCTTCGGCGACGGTGGGCAGCTGCTCGGGGTCCGGAACGGTCCGGGCGGGCGGCAACTGGTGCTCGAAGCCCGCCTCCTCCGGCCGGTGGAAGGACGCCGTCAGATTGAAGATCGTCCGGCCCTCCTGCACGGCGGTGACCCGGCGCGTGGTGAACGACCGCCCGTCCCGCACCCGCTCGACCTCGTAGACGATCGGCACGCCGGGTCGGCCCGGCCGCAGGAAGTACGCGTGCAGCGAATGGACCGGCCGGTCCCCGTCGGTGGTCCGGCCGGCCGCCACCAGCGCCTGCCCGGCGACCTGGCCGCCGAAGACCCGCTGCAGCGACTCCTCGGGGCTGCGCCCCCGGAAGATGTTGACCTCGATCCGCTCCAGGTCGAGCAGGTCGACCAGGCGCTCGGCGGGGTTCGTCATGCCGTTCGTCTCCACTCTCGCAAAGGTGCCGTCGTCACGGCGGTCACGCTCACAGCTGGCCGACCGAGGTGACCCGGACGACCGCCCGGCCCTCTTCGTCGGAGGCCGCCAGATCGACCTCCGCGCTGATGCCCCAGTCGTGGTCGCCGTTCGGGTCGGCGAACGTCTGCCGCACCCGCCACAGGCCGTGCGCGGCGTCCTCGTCGATCTTCAGCAGCTTCGGACCGCGGGCGTCCGGGCCGGTGCCCAGATCCTCGTACTCGTCCCAGTACGCGTCCATCGCCTCGCCCCACGCGTCCTCGTCCCAGCCCGCCTCGCCGTCCAGCTGACCGAGCTCGGCGACCTTGTCCAGCGCGGCCAGCTCCACCCGGCGGAACATCGCGTTGCGGACCAGCACCCGGAAGGCGCGGGCGTTGGCGGTGACCGGCTTGACCTCGTCGGCCCGCTCCTGCGCCTGCTCGGCCGTCTCCACCTCCGGGTTGGCGAGCTGCTCCCACTCGTCGAGGAGACTGGAGTCCACCTGCCGGACCATCTCGCCGAGCCAGGCGATCAGATCCTCCAGGTCCTCGGACTTCAGGTCGTCCGGGATGGTGTGCTCAAGCGCCTTGTACGCGCCCGCCAGATACCGCAGCACGATGCCCTCGGTGCGGGCCAGCTCGTAGTTGGAGGTGAACTCCGTGAACGTCATGGCCCGTTCGTACATGTCCCGGATCACGGACTTCGGCGAGACGGGGTGGTCGCCCACCCACGGGTGGCTCTTGCGGTACACGTCGTACGCATGCCACAGCAGCTCGCTCAACGGCTTCGGGTACGTGACGTCCTGGAGCCGTTCCATCCGCTCCTCGTACTCGACACCGTCCGCCTTCATCTGGCCGACCGCTTCGCCGCGCGCCTTGTTCTGCTGGGCGGCGAGGATCTGCCGCGGGTCGTCGAGCGTCGACTCGACGACGGAGACCATGTCCAGGGCGTACGACGGCGATTCGGCGTCCAGCAGGTCGAAGGAGGCCAGCGCGAACGTGGACAGCGGCTGGCTGAGCGCGAAGTCCCGCTGGAGATCGACGGTGAGCCGCACGATGCGCCCCTCCTCGTCCGGCTTGTCGAGCTGCTCCACGACGCCGCCGTCCAGCAGGGAGCGGTAGATCGCGATGGCCCGGCGGATGTGCCGCAGCTGCGCCCTGCGCGGCTCGTGGTTGTCCTCCAGCAGATGCCGCATCGCCTCGAAGGCATTGCCGGGGCGCGCGATCACGGACAGCAGCATCGTGTGCGTGACCCGGAAGCGGGAGGTCAGCGGCTCCGGGTCGGACTGGATCAGCTTGTCGAACGTGGTCTCCGACCAGGCGACGAAGCCCTCGGGGGCCTTCTTGCGGACCACCTTGCGCTTCTTCTTCGGGTCGTCGCCCGCCTTCTTGACGGCCTTCTCGTTCTCGATGACATGCTCGGGCGCCTGCGCGACGACGAAGCCCGCCGTGTCGAAGCCGGCCCGGCCCGCGCGGCCGGCGATCTGGTGGAACTCACGGGCGCGCAGCGTACGGACCCGGGTGCCGTCGTACTTGGTGAGCGCCGTGAACAGCACCGTACGGATCGGGACGTTGACGCCGACGCCGAGCGTGTCCGTACCGCAGATCACCTTCAGCAGACCCGCCTGGGCGAGCTTCTCCACCAGCCGCCGGTACTTCGGGAGCATGCCCGCGTGATGCACCCCGATGCCGTGCCGCACATAGCGGGAGAGGTTCTGGCCGAACTTCGTGGTGAAGCGGAAGTTGCCGATCAGATCGGCGATCTTCTCCTTCTCCTCCTTGGTGCACATGTTGATGCTCATCAGCGACTGTGCCCGCTCGACGGCCGCGGCCTGCGTGAAGTGCACGATGTAGACCGGCGACTGCCGGGTGTCCAGCAGTTCGGTGAGCGTCTCGGTGATCGGGGTCAGCCGGTACTCGTAGCTGAGCGGGACCGGCCTGGTCGCCGAGCGCACCACGGAGGTGGGACGGCCGGTGCGCCGGGTCAGGTCCTCCTCGAACATCCTGACGTCACCGAGCGTCGCCGACATCAGGATGAACTGGGCCTGCGGCAGCTCCAGGAGCGGGATCTGCCAGGCCCAGCCGCGGTCCGACTCCGCATAGAAGTGGAACTCGTCCATCACGACCTGGCCGATGTCGGCGTACTTCCCGTCGCGCAGCGCGATGGAGGCCAGCACCTCGGCGGTGCAGCAGATCACCGGGGCGTCCGCGTTGACGGAGGCGTCGCCGGTGAGCATCCCGACGTTCTCCGTACCGAACAGCTTGCACAGGTCGAAGAACTTCTCCGAGACCAGCGCCTTGATCGGGGCGGTGTAGAAGGTGACCTTGTCCTGGGCCAGGGCCGTGAAGTGTGCACCCGCCGCGACCAGGCTCTTTCCGGAGCCCGTGGGGGTGGAAAGGATCACGTTCGCCCCGGAGACCACCTCGATCAGCGCCTCCTCCTGAGCAGGGTAGAGGGTGATGCCCTGGGTCTCGGTCCATGACGAGAAGGCCTCGAAGAGGGCGTCCGGGTCGTCGGTCGGGGGCAGCTGATCGATAAGGGTCACGCCCCCATCTTGCCTGCCTTCCGCCCGGATGCGGGAACCGGACGACCATACGAAGATCACGAACGGTACGCTTCCCACTCAACTCGGCCGCATCGCAACGGCGATGGCGGCCGGACAAACTTTGGGGGCGGAAGAACCATGATGGGACCGGCACACTCGCTGTCCGGGGCGGCGGCCTGGCTGGGGGTGGGCGCGGCGGCGGCAGCCGCGGGCCATACGATGCCGTGGCCCGTCCTGGTCGTCGGCGCACTGATCACCGCGGGCGCCGCGCTCGCCCCGGATCTCGACCACAAGTCCGCGACCATCTCGCGCGCCTTCGGACCGGTCTCCCGCGGACTCTGCGAGATCGTCGACAAGCTCTCGCACGCCGTCTACAAGGCGACCAGGGGCTCCGGCGACCCGCGCCGCAACGGCGGTCACCGGACTCTGACGCACACCTGGCTCTGGGCGGTGCTGATCGGCGCCGGGGCCTCCGCCGCAGCGATCACCGGCGGCCGGTGGGCGGTCCTCGCCATCCTCTTCGTCCACCTCGTGCTCGCCGTCGAAGGACTGCTGTGGCGGGCCGCCCGGATGTCCAGCGACGTCCTGGTGTGGCTGCTCGGAGCGACCAGCGCCTGGATACTGGCCGGCGTCCTCGACAAGCCGGGCAACGGCTCGGACTGGCTCTTCGGCGCCCCCGGCCAGGAGTACCTCTGGCTCGGGCTGCCGATCATCCTCGGCGCCCTCGTCCATGACATCGGCGACGCGCTGACCGTCTCCGGCTGCCCGATCCTGTGGCCGATCCCGCTGGGCCGCAAGCGCTGGTACCCGATCGGGCCGCCGAAGGGCATGCGGTTCCGCGCAGGCAGCTGGGTGGAGCTGAAGGTGCTGATGCCCGCGTTCATGGTGCTCGGGGGAGTGGGCGGGGCGGCCGCCCTCAACTTCATCTGAGCACCCCACCCGGCCGCCGGGGGATCAAGGACGTCCGGTGGGCCGGACACGCCGGACACAAGGAAGGGCCTTCCCCGACCTGGACACCGAACCGGTACGCGACGACATCGCAGCCGACCGCTTCCTGGCCGGCACCGTGCCTGCCGACGGGCCGAGCGGCGCGAGAGGGGCGCCGCTCGGGCCCACCCCCACCGACGCGGCCGTCGTCGGCGCGTCTCCTCCGGCCCCGGTCGCGGGCAACAGGGGCCGGAGGGCCCCGCAGGGGGGCCGGTGGACCCCTTTCTGGCGGGGTGGCAAAGACGAGGATGAGAGAGGATGAAAGGTGCCTTCCCGTAGGGAGGAAGAGTTGCCATGGGTGTCGCCGAAGCCGTTGTGATGCCGGCCGCCGCCGTTCTGATCGCGGGGCTGGGCCGGTTCCTCTACGGGCCGCGCCGCGCCCGCACCACACGGGTGGCGGGCGGGGCGCGGCGGGTCCGGGTGACGGTCCGCGGCGGCTGCACCCCGCATCCGATCCGGGTCCGCCAGGGCGTGCCGCTCGAGCCGGTCCCCGACCGGCAGGAGTCCAGGGATTGCACCGCCCGGGGCGTTGTCCCGGATCTGCGGGTGAGCGCGGCGCTGCGTGCTTCCGAGCGGACCACGGTCCGTCTCAGCCCCTGGCAGGTGGGCTCGTTCGGGCTCGTGTGCGGGATGAACATGACGCGCGGCACGCTGCCGGTCGCCCCGGCCGCCGAGCCGGGTCCCGGGAAGGGCGCTCCCCTCGGCGGCGTGGACCGGGCCGCCACCGCGGGACTGGCGCGCAGGACAGCGGCCGAGCCGCAGACCGGTGCGGGCACGGCGGCGAAGGAGGAAGCCGCCCATGCCGCCGAACGGAAGGCGGAGATCAGGGACCCGCGGCGAGCGCCCGCCGACGGCTGCGGTCGTCGCCGGTGCCCGCAGCCGCGGCGTGATGCTGCAGGCGGCCGGCGGCTTCGACCCGATCATCGGGAAGGACACGCAGGCACCGCGGTATGCCGCAGGGCTGACAGCGTACGGAGGTCGCCATGACCAAGCAGGCCGATCCGCCGCCCCCGGGCGACCGGCCGACCCCCACCGCGCAACCGCCACCGCCCGCCTGGCGCCACTGGCTGTGGCTGCTCGCCATCCTGATGGCTGCCGGACTGTGGGTGGCACTGCCGATGACACGTTCCCCCGAGCCCCCGAAGGTGGACCTCACCTACTCCAAGTTCCTCACCGACGTGGACGCCCACCAGGTCAAGGCCGTCACCATCGCCAACGACGGCCGGGCCGGCGGCACGCTCGACAACGGGCAGCACTTCAAGACCGTCATCCCCGTCCAGCTGGCAGGCAACCGGCTCCTGGACCGACTCGAGGCGAACAAGGTCACCGTCACCGCTGCCACGCCCTCCACGTCACCCTCTGCCGGTTCCCGGCTGCTGTCCTGGGTGCTGATCCTGGCGCCGTTCCTGTTCATCGTCTGGTTCTTCAGGCGTATGTCCCGCGGTGCGATGGGCCAGATGCAGGGCGCCATGGGCGTGGGCAAGTCCAAGGCGAAGGTCTTCGACGCGGAGCGCCCGCAGACGACCTTCGACGACGTCGCAGGCTACGAGGGTGTCAAGGCGGAGATCGCCGAGGTCGTCGACTTCCTGCGCCAGCCCGAGCGTTACCGCCGCGCCGGAGCGATGGCGCCGCGCGGGGTACTGATGGTCGGCCCGCCCGGCACCGGTAAGACCTTGCTTGCCCGAGCGGTTGCTGGGGAGGCCGCCGTGCCGTTCCTGTCGGTGGCCGGATCCAGCTTCGTCGAGATGTTCGTCGGCGTGGGCGCGGCCCGCGTACGGGACCTGTTCGCGGAAGCCCGCAAACGCTCCCCCGCGATCGTCTTCGTCGACGAGGTCGATGCCCTCGGGGGCAGGCGCGCCGGATCCGGGGCGATGGTCTCCAACGACGAGCGCGAGCAGACCCTCAACCAATTGCTGTCGGAGATGGACGGATTCGAGGCCGCCGAAGGCATCGTCGTACTCGCCGCCACCAACCGGCCCGAAGTCCTCGACCCGGCCCTGTTGCGCCCCGGACGCTTCGACCGGCAGGTCGTCATCCCGCTGCCCACCCTGGCAGAGCGGGCCGCCATCCTGGCCGTGCACTGCCACGACAAACGCCTCGGCCCGGACGCCGACCTGAACCTGGTGGCGCGCGGCACCCCCGGCTTCTCCGGCGCGGACCTGGCCAACCTGGCCAACGAGGCGGCCATCGTTGCCGTACGTGACGGCCGCGAGGTCCTGACCGCCGACGACTTCGACCGGTCCCGCGACCGGATCTTGCTGGGGCGCCGCGAGGGCTCCAACGTGCTGCTGCCCTCCGAGAAGCACGCGGTGGCCGTCCACGAGGCCGGCCACGCCCTGGTCGCCGCCCTGTCCCCGCACGCCGACCCGGTGGCCAAGGTCACCATCCTGCCCGCCGGGCAGACCCTCGGCGTCACCGAGCAACTGCCCCTGGTGGAACGCCATCTGTACGGCGAGGATCACCTCACCCAGACCCTCACCGTACGGCTCGGCGGCCGCGCGGCCGAACTCGTCGAACTCGGTCAGGGTTCCACCGGAGCAGCCAACGACCTGGCCGGAGCCACCGAGCTGGCCACCAAGATGGTCCGCGAATTCGGCCTGTCCCCCAAGCTGGGCCCCATCGGCTACCCGCAGGGCGGCTCGGTGTTCCTGGGCAGCGGCGGCCCGGCAGTCTCCAGCCGGCCCTTCGCCGAGGCCACCCAGGCAGCCATTGACGCCGAGGTCGCCCGGCTCGTCCGTGAGGCCGAACAGCACGCCACCGTGCTGCTCACCGCTCGTCGCGAACAGCTGCGGAAGCTCGCCGACCTGCTCCTCGACCACGAGACCGTCGACGGCGCCGCCGTCTACCGCCTGCTGGGCATCGAGCCTCCCAGCGAGCACCCCAGCGGCACCACGGTCGCGCCACACCGCCGCGTGTCGGTCGACAAACAGCCCCCGGCCCCCCGCAGCGACGGGCATCCCGATCATGCATCAGGCCAGTGGCCCGGGTGAGGCGGATCTCTGGGAGTGGACACCGTTCCTTGGCAGTGAGCGGAAGTGAGTCCGCGCACTGGCGCGCCCCGAACGGTCTTGGGCGCACTGGTCGTCCGCTTTCACTTCCGGGCGGCGACACGGATCCTGTCCGTGGTCCGGTCCCGGAAGGGCGGAGTCCCTCACGACCTGGCCAGATGGGTGCGGTCAGTGGCGACGGGGAGGCCCTGAACCATCTCGCTGGTGGAGCAGGGGCCCCGCACGCCGGCACCGCACCCGGTGTCCCAGCTCGCCCAGTCAGGCTAGCGCGGTCTTCCCGGCCCACCGCAAGCCCATCAACCGACCGTCACACGATCGAGCTAAAACGACCTCGTGCATGCTCCCAGCCAAGCAGCTGTCAACCCCCGGCCATGGATCTCGAGGGTCCGGGAGCCGGCGGCATGGCGCGGGGCCCGGCCCAGGAACCGGCCCGGCTGGGGGCCGGGAATGCCCGGCTCACTCTGAGTCGTCGATTTTTGCCAATCTACTGTCAACGGGGCACCTCCATTGTCAGCGGACTCGCGGATCCTGGACCGTCGCCGCCCTTTCCGCTCAGCCGTGCCAGGACCGCCACAGCGCCGCATACGCGCCGTCCGCCGCAACCAGCTCGTCATGGCTGCCCAGTTCGCTGATCCTGCCGCTCTCGACCACCGCGATCACATCCGCGTCATGCGCGGTGTGCAGCCGGTGCGCGATCGCCACGACCGTACGGCCGTCGAGCACCCGCGCCAGCGAGCGCTCCAGATGCCGGGCCGCCCGCGGGTCCAGCAGCGAGGTCGCCTCGTCCAGCACCAGCGTGTGCGGATCGGCCAGCACCAGCCGGGCCAGGGCGATCTGCTGCGCCTGCGCCGGGGTCAGGGCCAGACCGCCCGAACCGACCTCGGTGTCCAGACCCTCGCCCAGCGCCTTGGCCCAGCCGTCCGCGTCGACCGCGGCGAGCGACGCCCACAGCTCCGCGTCCTGCGCGCCGTCACGCGCCAGCAGCAGGTTGTCGCGGAGCGAACCGACGAACACATGGTGCTCCTGGTTGACCAGCGCCACATGCGTACGCACCTGCTCCGCCGTCATCTGTGACAACTGCGCACCACCCAGGGTGACTTCACCGCTGCGCGGGGCGTAGATCCCCGCCAGCAGCCGGCCGAGCGTGGACTTGCCCGCACCGGACGGGCCGACCAGCGCGAGGCGCGTGCCCGGGGCGAGGTCGAGGGATACCTTGTGCAGCACGTCGACGCCGGCGCGGTAGCCGAAGTGCACACCGTCCGCCCGGACGTCCCGGCCGTCCGGGGCGACCTCCGTGTCGCCCGCGTCCGGTTCGATGTCCCGCACGCCGACCAGCCGGGCCAGCGACACCTGCGCGACCTGCAACTCGTCGTACCAGCGCAGGATCAGACCGATCGGGTCGACCATCATCTGCGCCAGCAGGGCACCCGTCGTCAGCTGTCCGACGGTGAGCCATCCCTCGATGACGAACCAGCCGCCGAGCATCAGCACCGTGCCGAGGATCGTCACGTACGTGACATTGATGACGGGGAAAAGCACCGAACGCAGGAACAGCGTGTACCGCTCCCAGGCCGTCCACTCCTTGATCCGCCGGTCCGACAGCGCCACCCGGCGCGCGCCGAGACGGTGCGCCTCCACCGTCCGTCCGGCGTCCACGGTCTCCGCCAGCATCGCGGCGACCGCCGCGTAACCGGCGGCCTCCGAGCGATACGCGGACGGCGCCCGGCGGAAGTACCAGCGGCAGCCGAGGATCAGCACCGGCAGCGCGACCAGTACGGAGAGTGCCAGCGGGGGAGCGGTCACGGTGAGCGCACCGAGCAGCAGCCCCGCCCACACCACACCGATCGCCAGCTGCGGCACGGCCTCCCGCATCGCGTTGGCCAGCCGGTCGATGTCGGTGGTGATCCTGGAGAGCAGATCACCGGTCCCGGCCCGCTCCAGCACGCCCGGCGGCAGCCCGACCGACCGCACGAGGAAGTCCTCGCGCAGATCGGCCAGCATCTCCTCGCCGAGCATCGCGCTGCGCAGCCGCATCATCCGGGTGAACACGGTCTGTACGAGCAGTGCGAGCCCGAACACCGCGGCAATGCGCTCCAGATGGAGGTCGGCGACCCCGTTCGACAGGTCCTCGACCAGTCCGCCCAGCAGATACGGCCCGACGATCGAGGCGATCACCGCGACGGCGTTGACCGAGATGAGTACGGCGAACGGCTTGCGGTGGCGCCGCATCAGGTCCCGTACGTAGCTGCGTACGGTGGTGGGGGTGCCGACCGGCAGCGTTGTCGCCGACTCCGGGGCGGCCGGGTCGTACGTCGGTTGTGCGACGCCGATCATGTCCTCTCCTCGATTCCTTCGATCTCTTCGATTTCTTCGATCGCCTTGATCCCGCTGACTTCGCTGATCCCGTCGATCTCGTCCGGTGCGGTCAGTGCCACGATCTCGTCGTCGGTCTCCCGGGTGACGACCGCCCGGTACCGCGGTTCGGTGTGCAGCAGTTCGCGGTGCGTACCGACCGCTGTCACGGTGCCCCGGTGCACCAGCACCACCCGGTCCGCGAGGTCCAGCAGCAGTGGCGACGAGGCGAACGCGACGGTCGTACGACCCTGGCGCAGCGCCTTGATACCGGCGGCGACCCGGGCCTCGGTGTGCGAGTCGACGGCGGACGTCGGCTCGTCGAGAACCAGTGCTTCCGGATCGGTGACCAGGGAGCGGGCCAGGGCGAGCCGCTGCCGCTGGCCGCCGGAGAGCGACCGGCCGCGCTCGGTGATCCTGGTCGTCATCGGATCGCCGTCCCTGGTCACCGAGGCCTGTGCCAGCGCGTCGAGCACGTCACCGCACTGGGCGGCGGCAAGCGCCTCCTCAGCGGTCACCTGGCCGGACGACGGCACGTCCAGGAGCTCCCGGAGCGTCCCGGATAGCAGCACCGGGTCCTTGTCCTGGACCAGCACCGCGGTCCTGGCGGCCGCCCGCGACAGCTCGTCCAGCGGTACGCCACCGAGCAGGACGGACGGGTTCTTCTCCGGCGACGGCGAGCCCTCGGGAGCGTCGTCCGTCGTGTCCTGCTCCGCGGCCGGCTCGGCGTGCCCGCCGAGCCGTTCGGCCAGTCGGCCGGCCTCGTCCGGGTCGCCGCAGACCACCGCGGTGAACCTGCCCGCGGGGGCCATCAGCCCGGTGACCGGGTCGTACAGATCACCGGACGGCACCACGTCGACGGTCGACGGCTCGGCGGTGCGGTGCAGCGACAGCACGCGCACGGCCCGCTTGGCGGACGGCCGTGAGAAGGAGTACGCCATGGCGATCTCCTCGACGTGCCGCAGTGGGAACAGCATCAGCGTCGCCGCGCTGTACACCGTGACCAGCTGGCCGACCTCGATCCGGCCGTCGCGGGCCAGCGTCGCCCCGTACACGACCAGCGAGATGAGCAGCACGCCCGGCAGCAGCACCTGGATCGCCGAGATCAGCGACCACATCTGCGCGCTGCGGACGGCCGCCCTGCGGACCTCCTGCGAGGCACGCCGGTAGCGGCCGAGGAACAGCTCCTCGCCGCCGATCCCGCGCAGCACCCGCAGCCCGGCCACGGTGTCCGACGCCAGTTCGGTGGCCTTTCCGGCCTTCTCGCGCTGGAGGTCCGCGCGCCGGGTGGCGCGGGGGAGCAGCGGCAGCACGGCCAGTGCCAGGAGCGGCATGGCGAGTGCCACCAGCGCCCCCAGCGACGGCAGATAGAGGACGAGTCCGACACAGATCAGCACGAGAGCGACGGCGGCAGCGGCGAAGCGGGAGAGTGCCTCGACGAACCAGCCGATCTTCTCGACGTCGCCGGTGGACACCGCGACGACCTCGCCCGCGGCGACCCGGCGGGTCAGTGCGGACCCGAGTTCCGCGGTCTTGCGGGCCAGGAGCTGCTGGACACGGGCGGCGGCGGTGATCCAGTTGGTGACGGCGGTCCGGTGGAGCATGGTGTCGCCGACCGCGATCAGCACACCGAGGACGGCGATCAGCCCGCCGGCCAGCGCGAGCCGGCTGCCGGAACGGTCGACGACGGCTTGCACGGCGAAGCCGACGGCCAGCGGCAGCCCGGCGATGGAGCACTGGTGCAGCAGGCCCCAGGACATGGACTTGAGCTGTCCGCGGATCTGGTTGCGGCCGAGCCAGACCAGGAAGCGTGGGCCTGACCGGACATCGGGATCGCCAGGATCCGAGTACGGAAGATCGCGAATGTGCATGACGTCCCATGGTTCTGAGGATCGGTTTGTTCGGTGACTGACTCAAACCGTGCAAGGTTCACCCGGGGGACCTGGTCGAAGCAAAGGGTTTTCTCCACGGAATGCGTATTTCGCGCCATGGTCACCGAGCCGGCCGTGGGAGGTCGCACTGCGGGGCCCGGCCTTTGCGGCCGGGCCCCGCAGCGTCGCGCCGGCCGTCAGGCCTTCGCGGGCTTCGCCGAGTCCATGCCGGGGCGGGGGTTCTTCCACTCGCCGCGGGTGAAGTCCGGGATCTGCTGCGGCGCGCCCTTCGCCTTGATGGAGAGGTGGCTGAGCGGTACGGGAGACGTCCAGGTCGCCGCGTCGTACACATCGAAGTCGGGAACGAGCCCCAGACGCATGCACTGCATCAGCCGGAACACCAGCATGTAGTCCATTCCGCCGTGCCCGCCGGGCGGGTTGGCGTGTTCCTTCCACAGCCAGTGGTCCCAGTCGGCGTACGTGCCGAAGTCGCCCCAGGTGTCGTCGGTGTGGTCGGGCTCGATGTAGATGCGGGCCGGATAGTCCTCGAAGAGCCCCTTCGTGCCGCCGAGGCTGTTGATCCGCGAGTACGGATGCGGTGTGGACACGTCGTGCTCCAGCCGGATGACCCGTCCCTTGGCGGTCTGGACGAGACTGATCGTGCGGTCGCTCTCGATATAGGTCTCCTTCCAGCTCGGGTCACCCGCCGGCATGTGCTTCGTCCGGTACTCGGCGAGCCCCAGGGACGGCGAACCGACGCTGATGATGCTCACCGCACGGTCCCCGCGGTTGAGGTCCATGTAGTTGGCGACCGGACCGAACCCGTGGTTGGGGTAGAGGTCGCCGCGCAGCCGGGTGTGCCACAGCCGGCGCCAGGGACCCTCGTAGTAGTCCGGATCGAACATCAGGCCGCGCAGATCGTGGTTGTACGCGCCCGCGCCGTGCAGCAGGTCGCCGAAGAGACCGGCGTGCGCCATGCGGAGCACCCGCATCTCGTTCCGCCCGTAACAGCAGTTCTCCAACTGCATGCAGTGCCGTCTGGTGCGCTCGGAGAGATTGACCAGCTCCCAGAGCTGATCGAGCTGGAGAGCGATCGGACACTCCACCCCGACATGCTTGCCGTGGAGCATGGCGGTCTTCGCCATCTCGAAGTGGAAGTCCCAGGGAGTCGCCACATGGACGAAGTCGATGTCCCCGCGCTTGCAGAGATTCTCGTAGTCGTCCTCGCCGTTGGTGTAGACGGCGGGCGCCGGCTGACCGGCGGCGGTCACCTTCGCGGCGGCCCGCTGGGCCTTCTCCTTGACCGGGTCGCACACGGCGACGACCTGCACTCCGGGTACGGCGAGATAGAGATCGATCATGCTGCCGCCGCGGTTGCCGAGGCCGACCAGGCCGACCCGGACGGTGGAACGCCCTTCGAACGGCACTCCCACCATGGTGGCGCCCTGGCGCTGCGGCGTGGCCGTCTGCGCCTGTGCACCGGCGGCGGAATCGGAGCCGAGAGGGGTGGCGGCGGATGCGGTGCCGCTGCCGAGACCGCCCAGTCCGAGCCCGGCACCGGCCACGCCGGCGGCGGTTGTCCACAGGACCGAACGACGGCTCATCGAGCCGTCGTCACCGTCCTCCGTGCCGTGGTTCTGCTGTGCTGCGTCGTTCATCGATCCTCCAGGAGGGGGGTCTGACGTGCGCGGCTGTTGCTCTGAACCTCGGTCATGACCTTGGAAGATGAGACTGCTGATACGCAAGGGGAGGGTTTGGACTCTCGTAACCGAAACCATGGACTTTTGTACGCGGCTCACCGGATGCCCAGGAGAACGCCGACCACCGGGCCCGGCGGATGTGGCCGGACCCGGTGGTCGGTTGCGTACGCGGTCGTGCGAGAGACGTATCAGGGGCGCGTCGCCCGCTCCAGTTCCATCAGGACCGAGTGGTACGCGCGCCCCGTGGCCCGGTCCATGCCGATCTCGCACATCCGGTTCGCGGAGAGATAGGCGTCGTACTCACGGGAGTTGACCTCGGCCGCCTCCTTCGCCGTGGCCGACGCGGTCAGCTCCTTGTGCAGCATCCCGCGGTCGCCCGCGAACGCGCAGCACCCGGCGTCGTCCGGTACGACGACCTCCTCCGCACACGCCTCGGCGACTGTACGCAACTGCTCCACGTCGCCGAGATGCTGCATGGAGCACGTCGGGTGCAGCACGGCCGAGCCGGTCTTCCGCAGGATCGTCAGTTCCGGCAGCAGCTCGTCGGCCGCCCAGACGAGGAGTCGACGACCGTCAGCTCCCGGTGCAACTCCCGGTTGTCCTCGGTGAGATAGGGCACCACCTCATGGGCGATGCCCAGCGTGCACGACGAGGCGTCGACGACCAGGGGCAACTTTCCGCCCGCTGTCCAGCCCCAGGCGGCCTCCACGATGCGGTTGGCCATCACGGCGTTGCCCTCGTCGTAGCCCTTGGAGTTCCAGATCGTCGCGCAACAGGTCCCCGCGACGTCCCCCGGGATCCACACCGGCCTTCCGGCGCGGGCCGAGACGGCGACGACGGCCTGCGGCAGCGACGGGCCACGGTGGCCGTCCGGACCGCCGAAGATCCGGTTCACGCACGCCGGGTAGTAGACGGCGCTCGCCCCGACCCGCGAGGTGCGGGGCAGCTTGCGGGGCGCCGCGCCGGGGATCTCGGGCAGCCACTCGGGCGCCAGATCGGGGCGTACGGCCTTGCGGGCGAGCCCGGTGACGGTTTCCAGCAGCCGGTCGCCGATCTTGTCGGCCGCGGCGACCGCGAGCCGCGCCGAGGCCTCCACCGCCTTGAAGTGTCTCGCGGTGAGTGCCGCGATCCGCTCCTCGCGCGGTGAGTGCCGCTGGTGGCGGAAGTCCTTCATCATGGCGCCGGTGTCGATGCCGACCGGGCAGGCGAGTTTGCAGGTGGAGTCACCGGCGCAGGTGTCAACGGCCTCGTACCCGTACGCGTCGAGGAGCCCGGTCTCCACCGGGGAACCGCCGGGCTGGCGCATCATTTCCCGTCGCAGCACGATCCGTTGACGCGGGCTGGTGGTGAGGTCGTGACTGGGGCAGGTCGGTTCGCAGAACCCGCACTCGATGCACGGGTCGGCGATCAGCTCGACCTCGGGAATGGTCTTCAGCCCGCGCAGATGGGCCTTCGGATCACGGTCGAGGACGATCCGCGGCGCGAGCACCCCGTCGGGGTCGATGACCTGCTTCGTACGCCACATCAGCTCGGTCGCCTTCGGGCCCCACTCCAGTTCCAGGAAGGGCGCGATATTGCGACCGGTGGCATGCTCCGCCTTGAGCGAGCCGTCGAAGCGCTCCACGGTCAGCCGGCAGAAGTCGTCCATGAACGCGGCGTACCGGTCGACATCGGACGGCTTCGCCGCGTCGAACGCGAGCAGGAAGTGCAGATTGCCGTGCGCGGCATGGCCCGCGACGGCGGCGTCGAAACCGTGCTCCGACTGGAGCCGGAGGAGGGCTTCGCAGGCGTCGGCGAGCAGCGACGGCGGGACCGCGAAGTCCTCCGTGATCAGAGTCGTACCGGACGGGCGGGAGCCGCCGACCGCGGTGACGAACGCCTTCCGGGCCTTCCAGTAACCCGAGATGACCTTGGCCTCGCGGGTGAACTCATTGGTCACCGAGGCGACCGGCGCGACAAGGTCCAGCCCCTCGACGACCGCGGCCGCCGCCCGCTCGTACGCCTCCTGCCCCGGCTCGTCCGGGGCCCGGAACTCCACCAGCAGCGCCGCGGTCTCCTTCGGCAGCCCGGCCCAGTCCGCGGGCACGCCCTGGACGTTCACCGACGCCCGCAGCGTGTTGCCGTCCATCAGCTCGACGGCGATCGCCCCCGCCTCGTTGAAGCGGGGCACGGCAGCGGCGGCGGCGGTCAGCGAGGGGAAGAAGAGCAGGGCGCTGGAGACCTTCCGGTCCAGCGGCAGCGTGTCGAAGACGACCTCGGAGATGAAACCGAAGGTGCCCTCCGAGCCGACCATCAGTCCGCGCAGGATCTGTACGGGGGTCGAGCCGTCCAGGAACGCGTCGAGCCGGTAGCCGTTGGTGTTCTTGATCTCGTACTTGGCGCGGATCCGGGCGGTCAGTTCCGCGTCCGCCTCGATCTCCGCCTTCAGGGCCAGCAGCCCCTCGCACAGCTGTGGCTCGGCGTGGGCGAGCAGTTCGTCCGCCGCCGGATCGGCCGTGTCGACGACGGTGCCGCTCGGCAGCACGAAGGTGAGCGAGGCGACGGTGCGGTACGAATTGCGGGTGGTGCCCGCGGTCATTCCGGAGGCGTTGTTGGCGACGACCCCGCCGATCGTGCACGCGATGGCGCTGGCCGGGTCGGGGCCCAGCAGCCTGCCGTGCCGGGCGAGGGTGGCATTGGCGCGCATGACTGTGGTCCCGGGGCGGATCCGGGCCCGCGCACCGTCGTCCAGCACCTCGATGCCCGCCCAGTGGTGCCGGACGTCGACGAGAATGTCCTCGCCCTGCGCCTGGCCGTTCAGACTGGTGCCCGCGGCCCGGAAGACGACTTCGCGGCCCTTGCCGTGCGCGTACGACAGGATCGCCGAGATGTCGTCGATGTCCTCCGGGACGACGACGACCTGCGGGACGAACCGGTAGGGGCTGGCGTCGGAGGCGTATTTCACCAGGTCGGAGACGGTCCACAACACCTTCTCCGGCCCGAGCAGCGCGGTCAGTTCGCCGCGCAGCGGCTCGGGCGTGCCCGTGGCCCGCACGTCGGGGACCCGGTCGGGGGACGGGGTGCGTGCCGCACCCGGGCGGAGGACTTCCGGCTTCGGCTCCAGCAGCGGCATGGCGACGGTCCCCTCGGTGGGTCGGTGCGGTACTCCCATCTTTCTACCAGCGTAGATTCACACCGCTCATGATCGGTGCAAGGCCTCGAGGCCGGCCGGCGAACCAGCCCGGGCTGCGCCGACTTGCCCCGGCACCCGGCACCATTCGAAGGCGGAGCCTCAGCAGCGACGCTCCGGCATTCCCGCGACCAGAGCGGACAGCAGCCCGCCCAGCACCTCGCGCTGATCGGCGGTCAAGGGAGCCAGGATCTCCTCCGCGGCCGCCCTGCGCGCGTCGCGCAGCGCGCGCAGCGTGGCGCGGCCCTCGTCGGTGATTTCGATCCGGACCACCCGGCGGCTGTCCGGATCGGGGGCGCGGCGCACCCGGCCGCTCGCCTCCAACGCGTCGACCAGGCTGGTCACGGCGCGCGGCACGACGTCCAGGCGCTGCGCGAGATCCGCCATCCGGGGCGGCCCGTCGTAGTGGGCGACCGTGCGCAGCAGCCGGAACTGGGCCGGCGTGATGCCGATCGGCTCCAGCTGGCGGCTCTGGATGCGCTGGAGCCGGCGGGTGAGCCGCAGCAGCTGCTCGGCCAGCAGGCCGTCGGAGTCGGGGGAGTCCATGGGGCGAACAATATCAGGACGACGTTCATTGTGAGTATAGGTAACAATGAGCTATGCTCTCAAAGGTCGGACTGCCGCCTGCGGCCGTCTCCCTCCGTCACGCCTGCCGAAGGAGCCCATGAAACCCGACGAACCCACGTGGACACCTCCGCCCAGGGACGGTACGCGGCCGCCCGCCGAGCTGCGCCGCATCCTCCGCCTCTTCCATCCGTACCGCGGCCGGCTCGCGCTGGTCGGACTGCTCGTCGGCGCCTCGTCGCTGGTGTCGGTCGCCTCGCCGTTCCTGCTCCGCGAGATCCTCGACACGGCCATTCCCCAGGGGCGGACGGGACTGCTCTCGCTGCTCGCCCTCGGCATGATTCTCACCGCCGTGATGAACAGCGTGTTCGGCGTCCTGCAGACCCTGATCTCCACCACCGTCGGCCAGCGCGTCATGCATGATCTGCGCACGTCGGTCTACGCCCAGTTGCAGCGGATGCCGCTCGCCTTCTTCACGAAGACCCGCACCGGCGAGGTGCAGTCCCGTATCGCCAATGACATCGGCGGCATGCAGGCCACCGTCACCTCCACCGCCACCTCGCTGGTCTCCAACCTCACGGCGGTCATCGCCACCGTCGTCGCCATGCTGGCGCTCGACTGGCGGCTCACTCTCGTCTCGCTCCTCCTGCTGCCGGTCTTCGTCTGGATCAGCCGCCGGGTCGGCCGCGAGCGCAAGAAGATCACCACCCAGCGCCAGAAGCAGATGGCCGCCATGGCGGCCACGGTCACCGAGTCCCTCTCCGTGAGCGGCATCCTGCTCGGCCGGACGATGGGCCGGGCGGATTCCCTCACCCAGGGCTTCGCCGAGGAGTCCGAGCGCCTGGTCGACCTCGAAGTGCGCTCCAGCATGGCCGGACGGTGGCGGATGTCGACGATCGGCATCGTCATGGCCGCCATGCCCGCCGTCATCTACTGGGCCGCGGGACTCGCCCTGCAGTCCGGCGGACCCGCTGTCTCCATCGGCACGCTCGTCGCCTTCGTCTCGCTCCAGCAAGGCCTCTTCCGGCCCGCCGTGAGCCTGCTCTCCACCGGGGTGCAGATGCAGACGTCCCTCGCACTCTTCCAGCGGATCTTCGAGTACCTCGACCTCAGGGTGGACATCACCGAGCCCGAGGAGCCCGTCCGGCTGGAGAAGATCCGCGGCGAGATCCGTTTCGAGGACGTGGACTTCAGTTACGACGAGAAGAGCGGCCCGACCCTCAGCGGCGTCGATGTCACCGTGCCGGCCGGCGGCAGCCTCGCCGTTGTCGGACCCACCGGTTCCGGCAAGTCCACGCTCAGCTACCTGGTGCCACGGCTGTACGACGTCACCGGCGGTCGGGTCACGCTCGACGGCGTCGACGTACGCGAACTGGACTTCGACACGCTCGCCCGGGCCGTCGGTGTGGTCTCCCAGGAGACGTACCTCTTCCACGCCTCCGTCGCCGAGAACCTGCGCTTCGCCAAGCCGGACGCGACGGACGCCGAGATCGAGGAGGCCGCCCGCGCGGCACAGATCCACGACCACATCGCCTCGCTGCCCGACGGCTACGACACCCTGGTCGGCGAGCGCGGCTACCGCTTCTCCGGCGGCGAGAAACAGCGACTGGCCATCGCCCGCACCATCCTGCGCAACCCGCCCGTCCTGATCCTCGACGAGGCGACCAGCGCCCTCGACACCCGTACCGAATTCGCCGTACAGGAGGCGATCGACGCACTGTCTGCCGGGCGCACCACGATCACCATTGCTCATCGCCTCTCGACCGTTCGCGACGCGGACCAGATCGTCGTCCTCGACGGCGGCCGGACCGCCGAGCGCGGCAGCCACGAGGAGCTGCTCCAGCAGGACGGCCGCTATGCCGCGCTTGTCCTCCGGGACACCCAACTCGACCCCGTGGCAAGCTGATCGGGACGCGGAGAAGTGAGCACGGGGCGCGGGCCCGGAACAGTACTTCCGGCCCCACCCCTACGCTGCTGACGTCCAGGGCGGGCTGCCGTTCCACGCGGCGGACCACGAGCGGTGGGACGCCGAGTTCCCCGACCATCCCCTCACCCGGGTCCGCCGCACCCTTCGCGCGCTCGCGGAGGCGGTCACCGTGGTACCCGAGTTCGCCGCCCTGCCCGAGTTCATGGGCCGGGGAGCCGAGGCTGAGACCGCACACGCGACGGCGCCGCCGCTCCCGTGGGACGGGGAGCGACGGCGCCGGGGCGAAGCAGAGGTCAGACGAGCCAACCCACGAAGTGGACGAGGCCGGCAAGCAGGTTGGTCAGGACGTTCATCAGGTGTTTCTCCTCGTACATGGTGCATCTCTGGGACAGCGCAGTCGCGGTCTGCAGCCCGTTTTTTGCGCCCTGTAATCATCAGGTTTCGCAGATGAGTTGAGCAACGATCGGCCATACGATCACGCGTTCCAGCGAACACCCGATCCCCTGTTCGTGTGTTCTGTCCTCGCGGTGTGGAGCCGTGTCGTCCCGTCCGAGCCGCCGACGGCCCGGGATAGCGTGCCCGCATGGCGAACGAGTCCCCGAACACCCGTCCCCACCTCAGTCGACAGCCCGTACAACAGCTACGAGCAGAAGGGGCTGCCGCGCATCCCCATCGGCAACCCGGGGGAGCGGGCGATGGAAGCGGCGATCACGCCGACGCCGGGCCCCTGGCTGCACTTCGTGACGGTCGCACCCGGAGACACCCGGTTCACCGACAGCTATGCCGAGCAGCAGAAGAACGTCGGGGAGTTCAACCGCAACCGGCGCACCGCGAGTGGCAGCTGAAGGGCGATGTCACACCAGAGCGGCGGTGTGCTCGTCCCCGCGGCCGACGGCGTCGTCCCCGCCGGCCTTCAGCAACTGCCTGACGGCACGCACCGCCGCCCGTCCCGCCCGATTGGCGCCGATGGTGCTCGCCGACGGCCCGTACCCGACCAAATGGATCCGCGGGTCCCGTACGGCCTGCGTGCCTTCGACCTGGATGCCGCCGCCGGGCTCGCGCAGCCGCAACGGTGCGAGATGGTCGATGGCGGCGCGGAACCCGGTCGCCCAGAGGATCACATCGGCGTTCACCGTCCGCCCGTCGTCCCACGCCACCCCGGTCGGAGTGATCCGGTCGAACATCGGCAGGCGGTCGAGTACTCCCTCCTCCCGAGCCCGCTGCACGGCGTCGGTGACAGGCAGCCCGGTCACGCTCACCACGCTCTGCGGCGGCAGCCCCCGCCGTACGCGCTCCTCCACCATGGCGACGGCGGCCCGCCCCTGGTCCTCGCCGAACTGCCCCTCCCGGAAGACCGGAGGCCGACGCGTCACCCAGAAGGTGTCCGCCGCCACCTCGGCGATCTCCATCAGATGCTGAGTGCCGGAGGCGCCGCCACCGACCACGACCACCCGCCGCCCGGCGAACTCCTGGGGCCCCGGATAGTTCGCGGTGTGCAGCTGACGCCCCCGGAAGGTCTCCCGGCCCGGGTAGCGCGGCCAGAACGGCCGGTCCCAGGTGCCGGTGGCATTGATCAGGGCGCGCGTGGCATACGCGCCCTCGGAGGTCTCGACGAGCAACCTCCCGCCGTCGCCCTCCCGCACCGCACTCACGTCCACGGGCCGGTGGACCCGCAGATCGAAGGTGTCCTCGTACGCGTCGAAGTACTCGCCGATCACCTCGGACGACGGGCGGTTGTCGTCGGCGCCGGACAGTTCCATGCCGGGCAGCGCATGCATGCCGTGGACCTTGCCGTACGTCAGTGAGGGCCACCGGAACTGCCAGGCCCCGCCCGGACGGGGCGCGTGGTCGACCACGACGAAGTCGCGGTCGGGCTCCAGACCCGCGCGGCGCAGATGATAGGCGCCGGACAGACCAGCCTGTCCGGCGCCTATCACGACCACGTCCACTTCGCGTGCTGCCCCGACCCCAAAGTTGTTCACGCTTCTACCAACTACTTCGGGCTCGGGGATCTTCCCGGTCAGCAGCCCCCTGCGATCAGCAGCGGCGCCCCGCCCGGAGCGGACGCCGAAGACCAGCGCCGGCCAGGCGGTGGCGAGCGAACAGCGCAACCCCCGTCATGGCCCAGGGCAACACCACATGCCGATGAGCCCTCAGCGCCCGAGCCGTGCTCAGCTGACGCAACCACCATGAACCCGCCCCGCCCATGCGTTCGACACGAGGCTCCTGGCGGCCGGCCATTGCCCGGCCGCATGCCCCTGCACATACTGAGCCGGACCAACTCCGTACAAGGGACTCTTCATGACCGAGAGCATCAGCTCGCACTCCGGCACGACCGTCGCAGCGGACCGGGACGGGGAACCCATGGTGCGGGTGGAGAACCTGCATCGTTCCTACGGTTCCGGGGCCGCCGCCGTCCACGCGCTGCGCGGCGTCTCCTTCGACGTCCCGCGCGGTGAACTGGTCGCCCTCAAGGGCAGATCGGGCTCCGGGAAGACGACACTCCTCAACCTGGTCGGCGGGCTCGACTCCCCCGACGAGGGCCGCATCACCGTCGGCGGCACCGATCTGGCCGGCCTCGGTGAGGACGGCCTGCTGGAGCTGCGCCGCGACCGGATCGGCTTCATCTTCCAGTCCTTCGGCCTGATCCCGATCCTGACGGCTGCCGAGAACGTCGGTGTGCCGATGCGCCTGCGCAGAACCGACCCGAAGGAGCGCGACGAGCGGGTCGAGCTGCTCCTCGCCCTGGTCGGACTCGCCGATCACGCGGCGCAGCGGCCCGGCGAGCTCTCCGGCGGCCAGCAGCAGCGTGTCGCCATAGCCCGCGCGCTCGCCAACCGGCCCGCCCTGCTGATCGCCGACGAACCGACGGGCCAGCTGGACGCGGAGACCGGGCTCGCAGTGATGGAGCTGCTGCGTGCCGTGGTGCGGGGCGAGGGTGTGACGGCACTGGTCGCCACGCACGACGCCCAACTGCTGGGCCTGGCCGACCGGGTGCTCGAACTCAACGACGGCCATATCGTCGAGCAGGTCTGACCCGCCGGCCGGAGAGCCGCATTCCGGTGTTCTCGTGCCGGAATCCGGTCACGATCCGATCAAGTCTGTGTGAGAGGGTGTTCTCCGTGCACCGCCTCTGAAAACATCCGTTCCGAAAGGGCTTTCGGGGGACGAACACAGGGCACTTCGGGGGAGACCGGTGACGAGATTTGTGTTTCTCCGTGCACGCGGACACCGGTTGCTGCTCACGGCCGCACTGCTCGCCGTCCTGCTGACCACCGCCGTACTGGCCACCCTCGCCGCCTTCGCAGGCTCCGTCGGGGACGCCGGGCTGCGTCACGCTCTGCAGACCAGGGACGCGGCTGCCGCCTCGCTGGTCATCACCACGGAAAGTCCCGGCGCGGACCGTGCTGCGGCCACGCGGGCCGCCCGGCGCGGGGCGGAGCAGTCCTTCGACGGACTGCCGGTGACCCTGCGGCAGTTCGACCGCTCGGGGCCGTACGCGCTGCCGCGCAGTCTGCAGCCACCGGCAGCCCGCAAGGGCGAACCGGACCTCACCAAGCTCGCCGTGGCGGACCGTTCACGGGTCCGCCTGTCGAAGGGCGACTGGCCCACGGCAGGACCGGGCGACGTGATCGGGGTCGCCGTGCCCGAGGCCGCCGCGAAGCAGCTGAAGCTCTCGCCAGGTCCGCGGGTGCTGACCCTCACCGACCGGCTTCTTGGTCCCGCGGTGCGGATACGCATCACCGGCACCTACCGTCCCGTCGACCGGAACGATCCGTACTGGCAGTTGGACGAGCTGGGCGGGCGCGGTGTGCGCAAGGACTCGTTCATGACGTACGGGCCGCTGCTCACCGACACCGCGACCTTCGGATCCGGCCGTATCACGCAGAACGGTCTGTCCTGGCTGGCGACCGCTGATTTCGGCACGTTCGGCGCCGACCGGATCGACCCTCTGCGCACGGCCGCGAAGAACAGCCAGAGGTTCCTCGCCGCACAGCCCGGGCTGAAGGGCGGCGTCATGGCCCGCACCTCGCTGCCCGACGTCCTCGGCCAGTTGGAGCGGGCGCTGCTGGTGTCCAGAGCGACGCTGCTGATCGTCTCGTTGCAGCTGGTGCTGCTTGCCGCGTACGCACTGCTGCTGGTGGCCCGGCTGCTGAGCACGGAACGCGCGGGCGAGACCCAGGTGCTGCTGGCCCGCGGCGCATCGCGTGGCCGTCTCGCCGCGCTCTCCGCCCTGGAGGCGCTGCTGCTCGCGCTGCCCGCCGCCGTGTGCGCACCGCTGCTCGCCGGTCCGCTCACCCGGCTGCTGGCCGGGCAGGGACTGCTGGCCAGGATCGGGCTGCACATCGACACCGGCCTGACCGCAGAGGTCTGGCTGGTCAGCGCGGTGGCGGCGCTGGCCTGCGCCGCGGCCGTGGTGGCCCCGGCGCTCACCGCGGCCGCGGCGGCACGCGGCCGCGCCCGTGCGCTGCCCGCCCCGCTGCGGGCCGGCGCCGATGTCGGACTCCTTGTCGTCGCCGCGGTCGCGTACTGGCAGCTGGACCGGCGCACCTCGGGCAGCGGTGCGCTCAGCGGTGACCGCGAGGGGCAGTTGGGCATCGATCCGCTGCTCGTCGTGGCGCCCGCGCTGGCGCTGCTGGCCGGGACCGTCCTCACCCTGCGGCTGCTGCCGCCGACCGCGAAGCTCGCCGAGCGGCGCGCGGCCGCGGGCCGGGGTCTGACCACCTCGCTCGCCGGCTGGCAGCTCAGCCGCAGACCGCTGCGCGGCGCGGGTCCGGTGCTGCTGCTGGTGCTCGCGGTCGCGATGGGCATGCTGGCGATCGGCCAGGGCGCGTCCTGGGACCGCTCGCAGGACGACCAGGCGGACTTCCGTGCCGGTGCCCCGGTACGCGTACTGGGCAGCGGCACCGTCCAGTTCGGGCAGGGCGGGGTGTACGACGGGATGCCGGGCGTACGGGCAGCGGTGCCGGCCGCCCGTACCGGTCTCGGTCTCTCGGGCGGACGCCAGGCCACCGTACTGGCGCTCGACACCGGACTCGCCGGCACGGAACTGCAGCTGCGGGACGATCTGGCGGACGCCGGCCCCGAGAGGCTGCTGGCGGCCCTGCACCCGCAGAAGACCGCACGCACCGGTGTGCTGCTGCCCGACGACACCGCGCGCCTCGTTCTCGATGTCACCCTGCGCGCCGCCGAGGACGGCCCGTACAACGGAGGGGGCACGATCATCACCCTTACCGTCGAGGACCGCTACGGAGTGCCGTACCGGCTGCAGTTGGACACACTTGCGCCGGACGGCAAGCCGCACGCGATGACCGTGGACCTCGCCAAGGCGGCCGATGCCCCGGTGGGGAGGCCGGCGGGTCCGCTGGCGCTGACCGCGGTGGAATTCGACGAGGCGGGCTATCCGGACCGGATCGCGTCCAAGCGGCTCACGATCGGCGGAATGCGCTCGATCACCGCCGATGGCGCCACCCAGGGGGTCACTGTGCCGAAGGGGCTGGTCTGGGAGGCGAAGGCAACGGTGAGCGCCGATCCCGACCCGTCCAAGAACGAGCGTCCGCCCGCGATCACCGCCGTGGGCTCGTCGGCGCGGACGCCGCTCGACGTCTCGTACCACACAGGCAGAGCGGTGTTCGACGAGTGGGGTGCCGAGCGCACGGTCACCGTCCAGGTCGCGGCCCGGCGTGCCGAACCCGCCCTGCCGGCCGCGCTGGCGACCGATCGCTTCCTCGAGTCCAGCGGCGCGAAACCCGGCTCCGTGATCGATATCCCGATGCCCGGCGGCCCCGTCAAGGTGAAGGTCGCGGGCGTCCTCCGCGGCATCCCGACCACCGGGCCCGGTGCGGGCGGCCCCGATGCGGCCGCCACCCCCGCGACCGACGGCGGCGCGCTGCTGCTCGATCTGCGGGCCGTCAACCGGGTGCTCGCCGCCCGCCCCGACTCGGCGTTCCCGCCCACCGAATGGTGGCTGTTCACCGAGCCCGGCACGGCGGATCGGGTCGCGGCGGCCCTGCGGGACAGGGCCGAGATCGATCCGACCCAGATCCAGGTGCGTGACGAGATCACCGAGGACCTGCACGACGATCCGCTCGGCGCGGGCCCGCAGTCGGCGCTGCTCGCGGTGGCTCTCGTCGCCGCGGCGCTGGCCGCGGTCGGCTTCGCGGTGAGCACGGTGGGAGCGCTGCGGGAACGCTCGGCGGAGTTCGCGGTGCTCCGGGCGCTCGGTGCCCCGCGGCGCCAGCTGGCCCGGCTGCTTGCCGCCGAACAGTCGCTGCTGATCGGGCTCGCGCTGCTGATCGGGCTTGCCCTCGGCGCGGTGCTCACCCGTGCCGTCGTACCGCTGATCGTGCTGACCGGACAGGCCACACAGCCTGTTCCGGGTGTGCTGGTGGAGTTGCCCGTCGGCCGCGTTGCCCTGCTGGTCGCGGGAGTTGCCGCCGCGCCCGTGCTCATCGTGGCGGCGCTGGCGCTGCGCCGCGGCGATCCTGCGACGGCTCTGCGCGTCCAGGGAGGCGAGTGACATGAAGGCCGCCGCCCCATGGGTCCGCACCCGGCTGCGTACAGCGCCCGGGCCCGCCGTCGCGCTGATGCTGCTCGTCCTGGTCACCTCGTTCCTCGCCGCGGCCTTCCCGCGCGCAGCGGACACGTACGAAAGCCAGGGCCTGCGCCATGAGATGAGCGGCGCCTCGCCGGATCGAAGCGCCATCCAGCTGACCGAGGAGCCGCAGTACCAGGGCAGTGCCCCGAGCGACTGGGCCGATTCGCTGCAGTTCCGTCGGCTGACCAAGCACTACCGCCAGATCCTGGCCGCCCTGCCGAAACCGCTGCGCGCCGACACCGGACAGTCCGCCTACGGAGCACACATCCTCAAGCCCGTGGCGGCCACCGACGAGTGGCTGCCCCAACTGGACGGCGGGGGCCCGGTGTTCACGCTCTTCGCCCAGGCCGGAATCGCCGAGCACTCCACACTGACCTCGGGACGGCTACCCAGAGCCACCGCGGGCTCCGTCACCCCGGCCGCCGATGCCGTGGAGGCAGCGGTCACCTCGGCCACTGCCAAGTCCCTCCACATCAAGGCCGGTTCGACCATCCATGTGCCGCGGCCCGGCGGCGCGGCCCTCGCCGTGTACGTCACCGGCATCGTCGAACCTCTGCGGCCACGGCTGAGCTACTGGTCCGTCGAACCCGTCCTGCGCACGCCGACGCGGCTCTACACAGCGGAGCCCGTCCCTCAGCCGTACTGGCACGGCGCACTGCTGCTGGCCCCCGAAGCGGCACCGGCGCTGCTGTCCGTGCCCGCGCAGTCCGAGGCCTACTGGCGTATCGCCCCCGACCTGGCCGGGGTCGGCGTCGGTGATCTTCCCCGGATCACGCAAGCGATCGCCTCCCTCGAACACGGACCGCTGCAGAGCACGTTGCGCACCACGGTCTCGCCCCTGCTGGAGATCGACTCCGACCTGGACGACGTCCTCATCGACTTCGACGCCATCCTCTCCGCCATCAACCCGGTGGTCGCGGTCGCGGCCTTCGGTGTCGGCAGCGTCGCGGGCGTCGTCCTGCTGATGGCCGGCGGCCTGGCCGCCGCGCGCAGGCACGCCGAGCTGTCCCTGCTGCGCTCGCGGGGCGGTTCGGTCCGCGGTATCGCGGGGCGGCTGCTCGCTGAGGTCGCCGTTCCCGTGCTGCCCGCCGCGGCCGTCGGCTGCGCTCTCGCGCTCGTCATCGTCCCCGAGGGCCGGATGCTGCCGCCGCTGCTGGCCTCGGCGACGGTCGCGCTGGTCGCCTGTGCCGCGCTGCCGCTGAGGGCCGCGTTCCTGCACCGGCGGCCGCGGTTGCACGGCGAACGCGACGATCTCGTACGGGCCAGACCGTCGCGCCGCCGGACCATGGCCGAACTGACGATGCTGGTGCTGACCGTGGCAGCGGTCGCCGCACTGCGCCGCCGGGGTACCGCGGACGGCGACATGGACGAACTGGTCAGCGCCGCCCCGGTACTGGTGGGTGTGATCGCCGCACTGCTGCTCGTACGGCTGTATCCGCTGCCACTGCGGCTCGCGGCCCTGCCGGTGGCGCGACGGCGCGGTGCCATCGGCTTTCTGTCACTGGCCCGTGCGGGCCGCTCCCCCGCCACCACCGCGCTTCCGCTGCTGGCGCTGCTCGTGGCCCTGACGACGGCGGCGTTCGGCGGCTCGGTACTCTCCGGTATCGCCGACGCCCGGGACCGGGCGTCCCTGCTCGCGGTCGGCGCCGATGCCCGGGTTTCGGCCGAGGCGCTGCCGGACACGCTGGCCGGGAAGATACGGAAGACGGCCGGGGTGCGCGATGTCGCGCCCGTCCACAGCGAGTCCGACCTGGACCTGCGGGACCCTGGCACCGAGAGCGTCACGCTGCTCGCCGTCGACCCCGACTCGTACGCGCGCCTCGCCCGCCGCACCGGCCTTGGCGCCTTCCGGGCCGACGAGCTGCGGAAGACCTCCGGAGTGCTGCCCGCGCTCGCCTCCCCCGCCGTCGCCGAGCGGCTGCGCGGCCGGACGACCGCGATCGGCCCGGCGGGCGGCCTGTTCACGGTCCGCGTGGACGTCGTGCGCAGCGCCACCCCTGCCGTGGGCGAAGGCGACTTCCTGGTGGTCGATGCGGCGGGCCTGCCGGGCAGCCACCCCGCCACCACGCTGCTGATCTCCGGCCCTTCGGTGACCGGCGCCGATCTCAGGGCAGTCGCCCGCACGGCGGGCCCCGCCACCGTGACGCTACGCTCCGCCGAACGGGACAGCTTCACGGACTCACCCGTGCAGAGCGGCGCCGAACGGATCTACGTGGTGGCCGCAGCGGCAGGCGCCGGATACGCCGTCCTCGCGCTGGTGCTCTCGCTGCTTCAGACCGCCCCCGAGCGGGCCGCGCTGCTGGGCCGGCTGCGCACCATGGGTCTGACCCGCCGCCAGGGGCGCCGCCTGCTGATCCTGGAGAACCTCCCGCAGGCGCTGCTGGCCGCCGTGGGTGGTGCGCTGGTCGGCTGGGCAGCGATCCGGCTGCTCGCCCCCGGAATCGATCTCGGCCGCCTTGCCCTGGCCGCGCAGGGACGCTTCACCTCGCTCGGCCCGGTACAGCTGCGTGCCGACCCGGTGAGTCTGCTGCTGCCCGCGCTCGCCGTGGTGGTGATCGCGTCGGCGGTGGCCGCGGCGCAGGCCTGGGTGACCACCCGGCGTACGACAACGACCGAACTCAGGGCAGGAGACACGCGATGACCGAGTCCCCGACCGGGTCCTCCACAGGGATCACCCTCGGCGAGCTGGAGCGCCGGGCGGCGGCCCGGCGCGACCGGCCCGAGTACGGCCACGACGCGCTGATCACCTGTGACCGTCTGGTCCGTATCTTCTCCGCGGACGGAGTCGAGGTGCAGGCGCTGCAGGGGCTCGATCTGCTGGTCCGCGAGGGCGAGTTGATGGCCCTGGTCGGCGCGTCCGGCAGCGGCAAATCGACCCTGATGAACATCCTGGCGGGCCTGGACGAACCGACGGCGGGCGCTGCGAAGGTGGCCGGCTGCGATCTGCTGACCATGGGCGCGAAGGACCGGCTGCGCTACCGGCGCGAGGTGGTGGGCTTCGTCTGGCAGCAGACGGCACGCAATCTGCTGCCGTATCTGAGCGCCGTGCAGAACGTGACGCTGCCGATGCAGCTGCGTGGCCGTACGAAGAAGAAGGCCGAGCGGGCCGAATCGCTGCTCTCCCTGATGGACGTCGCCGACTGCCGCGACCGCCGCCCGCACCAGATGTCCGGCGGTCAGCAGCAACGCGTTGCCATCGCGGTGGCGCTGGCGAACGAGCCGTCGGTGCTGCTCGCCGACGAGCCGACGGGTGAGCTGGACTCCCAGACGGCCGAGCAGGTCTTCGCTGCGCTGCGTACGGCGAACGAGGAACTCGGCACGACGACCCTCATCGTCACCCACGACCAGTCGGTGGCCGGCGAGGTCCGCCGCACGGTGGCCATCCGCGACGGCCGCACCTCCACGGAAACCCTGCGGCGTACGGAGGTCGACGCGACGACGGGCCAGGAATCGGTGGTGGCCAGGGAGTACGCAATGCTGGACCGCGCAGGCCGCCTTCAGCTGCCCGCGGAGTACACCGATGCCCTGGGCATGCGTGACCGGGTGATGCTGGAACTGGAACCCGACCACATAGGAATCTGGCCGGACGACACGACCGAGCGCTAGTGCCGTGACCGGCAGTGTTTGCCCCATGAGGAGCGTCGTCCAGTGCGTGCGATCGCAAGGCGGCCGGAAGTCCTTGGATGGGGTCTCCCCTGCTCGAACGAAGTTGAGAGCTTGGGGAAGGAACTACCAGGGCTTGTGGCCAACGCGGCGAGCGGGCGTGCTGGGCGGCGCGACGGGGCAAAGCTTGCCGGGAGGGGCACTAGGTGTATTGATCACGAGCGTTGTTGACACGAGGGCCTTGATCAAAGGCGAAGACCTCCGGTGTGGTGGAGCTGTCTAGGACTGCACCACACCGGAGGTCTTCATGTCCCAGCGTAATGCCCGGCTGACTGTTCATGGCAGGCGGCTGTTGATCCAGCGTGTCCGTTCCGGCCGCCCGGTCGCTCATGTGGCCGAGGAGATGGGGATCTCGCGGGCGACCGCCCACAAGTGGGTGCGACGGTGGCGCACGGAAGGCGATCCGGGGTGGTTCGACCGCTCGAGCCGGCCGCACACGACCCAGCATCGCACGGTCCCCGAGACGGAAACCGCTGTCTGCGATCTGCGGCAGGCCCGCAAGCTCGGTCCGGCCCGGGTCGGCCCGATCCTCGGGCTGCCCGCCTCCACGGTGCACCGGATCCTGACCCGTCACGGACTGAACCGTCTGGCCTGGCTGGACCGGCCGACCGGTGAGCCGATACGCCGCTACGAACGCAGCCGCCCCGGCGAGCTGGTGCACGTCGACATCAAGAAACTCGGCAATATCCCAGTTATTGCGAACCCACGGGGATCACGCCTGTTCTCGTATAGCTACGGCCAGGTGGCGTGCAGCTCTGTGTGAGGCTCAGGGCTTTGCGGCGGACCGGCGCGCCGCGATCAGGCGACTGTGACCGGACGAAAGACGGAGAGGCAGGGGGCGGTCGCTCCCCGTTCGGTCGGTCAGCACAGCGCCGAGCGCCCGTGTGGGCTCGTGGGGATTCGTGCGAGGATCGCGCGATGAACGATCTGAACGTCCGCCTCGCCGAGGATGCCGACCTCGCCACTCTCGTTCGCGTGCGTGACGATGCTGCCTGCTGGATGCTCGCCCAGGGCATCGCCGGCCAGTGGCAGCCCGGCGAGCTGGATGAGGACCACTTCCGCCGGATCATGGCGAGCGGCGGCGAAGTCTGGCTCGCCGAGGTTGACGACCGCGTGGCCGGGGCCTGGGAGTTGTGGTGGGAGGACGAGGAGGCCTGGGGACCGCAGCCGCCGGTGGCCGGCTACGTGCACCGGCTGATGGTGGACCGCAGCAGCGCCCTGCCCGGGACCGGGCGGCTGCTGCTGCAAGCTGCGGAACACCGCGTGGCCACCGCGGGGCGGGCGTTCGTACGTCTGGACTGCCTGGCCGGCAATGCGCGCCTGAACGCCTACTACCTGGACGACGGCTACCGGGTTGTTGGCCACAAAGCGGGCAAGCCACAGCCGGGCGGTACACCCAAGTCGTTCACACTTCTCGAGAAGACCTTGCGGGCAGGCCGCGAGGACTGTTACTCAGCGTCAGTGCTGCACGCCACCTGACGTATCTGTACGCGAACAGGGCCGCCACGGCGACACCACGGGCCGCGTCCGTTGTTCACGAGCATGGAAGGCGGTCGGAGAGTGCTTCGAGCGCCCCTGATTCGCGCTGTGCCCGCTCGTACCGGGTCCGCGTCACGGTGGAGAGGTCCCGGGCGGAATGTCTCCTTCGCCGGTCGCACCGGGCGGCCGGTCCCCGCCTGGGGGATGGGCGGTGGCCTCATGTCGGACCGGGCGGAAACGTCACCTGGAACGCTACGAACAGATCGTCACCCAAGCGCGTGAGCTGGTCGAACAGCTCACGGGCGCTCAGTTCAGGCTGGGCGATCCGGCCCTGGAGATCGAGCCGATGCGGCCGGTGGGCGGCGCCCATGAGGCGCCGGACAAGGTGTTGTTCACCGTCGAAGAGTCGCTCACGCGGTTCGCCGACGACATCGGCGTGGCCTTGTCGACATTGGGGAAGTGGCGGTGGACCGCGTCACGGTGGCCGGCCAAGAATCGGCGCAAGGGCATCTCGTTCGGCGTCTACCGGATCCTGGCATCGGTACGCGAAGACGCAGAGCGGTGGGCGTCGCCGGACGACCCGCCGTTCAACGGACGTACAGGTCAGCGCACATGGACACCGGATGGCGCGAAGCGTCTGGTCGGGCAGCGCGTCGATCGGCCGACCACGACCGATGAGAAGGTCCAGGCCGTCACCGACCTCACGAGGGACGAGGAGGGCGCCGCGATCGTCACCGCCGATCTCGGAACGTGGACGCGCCATATCGCGCCATCTCGCGCCACGAGCGAGAAGATGAGGGGCATGCCCGATGCCTTCATCACCAGCGTTCTGCACATCACGACCGGTGGCGCCGAGACGGTCACCGACCTGACGGACGACTGTGTACGGTTCCTCACCCGCGCCGCCGTCGGCCGGGACGGCCTGCTCAACATTTTCGTGCCCCACGCCACCGCCGGGATCGCCATCCTGGAAACCGGAGCGGGCAGCGACGACGACCTCCTCGCCACCCTCCACACACTGCTGCCCGCGGACAACCGCTACCAGCACCGCCACGGCAGCCCCGGCCACGGCCGCGACCACGTCCTGCCGGCCCTCATCGCACCGCACGCCACATTGCCGGTGATCGGCGGACGGCTGGAACTGGGTACGTGGCAGTCGGTGTGCCTGGTCGATACGAACACGAGCAATACCGACCGTCGGGTGCGGTTGAGCTTCATCGGTTAGTCGGTCGCTTCGGTGGGACTGCAGAGGGGAAGTCCGGCCGCACCAAATGAGCAGCGCGCGTTGCTGCTGCATGGTGGGCGAAGGCGGCCAGCGGGTTCATTGTCGCTTGGTGGTACGCGACCTCAGCCTCTTCTGACCTGCGGTGACGAATGAAATTGCCTGATGTGCGGCCTAGTTGGTCCGCTCCCGGTCCGGATCTTGTCAGGTGGTCGCTGGTGATCGGGGGCCGAGGGTTGGCCGGAGTGCTTCCGCGGTACCACGTGGCACAGGTTGTAGATCGTGTCTTGTGCGGTCCAGGTGCTCCATGTGAGGTGCGTAAGCGCAGGTCAGGTCATTGTGGTCCAGAGGCGTCGACGCTGTTGGTGATACGCGTGTGAGAGGTCACGAACCCCCGTCGGCTTGTGCCGACGGGGTTTCTGCGTGTGGCGATGGGCCGCATCGTGCGGTGTTCCACGACACGACGACGCCCCGCCGTGCTCTTGGCGGGGCTTCGTCGTGTGCGGCACGGGAGCAGCCCTGGGCTCCCTGTTCGTCACCCGCTTTGCTCTGCCGTACTGCCCTGCGGCTAGTTTGTGTGCAGGACAGGTACGCAGGCCCGTGGTGGCAGAGGTGCACGGGGGACGGGAGGTCGGGAAGAGTGTCGCTGCGCGGAGGTGATCCAGCCGAGATCGGCGGTTATCCGCTTGAGGCGCGGCTCGGCTCGGGTGGCATGGGAACGGTCTTTCTGGCCCGTACGAGTTCGGGGCGACCTGTCGCGATCAAACTGATCCACCAGCAGTTCGCGGGGGATGACGAGTTCCGCATCCGTTTCCGGCAGGAGGTGGCGGCGGCGAGGCGGGTGAGCGGCGCTTTCACCGCCGCCGTGGTCGACGCTGCCCCTGAGGCCGAGCAGCCGTGGATGGCGACGACCTATATCGAGGGGCACACGCTCGCCCAGCGCATCGCCACGAAGGGCCCGCTGAACGGAGCGGAGCTGAGGAGGCTCGCCATCGGGCTGGCGGAGGCGCTGCGCGACATCCACCGGGTGGGGGTCGTCCACCGTGACCTGAAGCCCTCGAACGTCGTGCTCTCGCCCGAGGGCCCGCGCGTCATCGACTTCGGCATATCGCGCGCCGTGGACCAGCAGACGCTGACGATGACAGGGCGGGTCATCGGTACGCCGCCCTTCATGTCGCCGGAGCAGTTGCAGGCGCCGCGTGGTGTGGGGCCGCGGTCCGATGTCTTCTCGCTGGGGACGCTGCTGGTGTACTCAGCGACGGGCCACGGGCCCTTCGACGCGGACAGCCCATACATGACGGCGTATCAGGTGCTGCACGAGGAGCCGTCGCTGGGTGCCGTGCCGGTGGCTTTGCGCGCGGTCGTCGAGTTGTGCCTGGACAAGGAGCCCAAGGGGCGCCCCTCGGCGGACGAACTCCTCGTGCTGCTGCGGGACCTGCCGGCCGACCTCGGGGGGACCGACGCGAACGGGGTTGGCGCGGGCCGTACCCGCGACGTGATCACCCAGCATCACTTCGCGGCGCGGGCCACCCCGGCGCCGACTGCCCCGACCACCGCCCCGGCCGGTCCCGATACAGGGAGCACTGGCACCCCCATCGGCCGCCGTCTGCGTCGCCGATGGCGGCCTGTGCTCGCGGCCGCGGTCGCGGTGGCAGCGATCGGCGGGGGAGTCGCCGCACTGAAGGCGGGCGGCTTTGGCGGGAACAACGGCGGCGACAAGGGCAGCAGCGTTGCGGCGCCGGGTGCCGCACTTCCGGACGGCTTCGAGCCGTGGCGCAAGACCGTGCAGGGCGGTCGCGAGGACATCCCCGACGAGCTGCGTTGCGTCGCGCGCGGCGACGCGCTGTTCTGCGGGGGCGGCGGTGTTGTCGCGACCCGTATCAGGGCCCTGGACGGCTCGCGGGTGTGGACGGCGAAGAGTCCGGGCGTCCCCGTCCAGGGCATGCACCTGGTGGGCGCCACCGACGACACGGTGCTCGGTTACCGCTTCGCCGCCCAGGACGCCCCGCAGGACCCTCCCAGCGAGGTGGTGGCCATCGACGCGAACAACGGCCGGGAGCTGTGGTCCGTACCGTCCGGCGCCCAGTCGACGGCCGTCACGGGTCGGACTCAGGACGCCATTGTGGTCGGCTCCGCCGTCGTGACGGTCGACGCTTCCAACTCCCGCTTCGAGGCCCGGGACGCGCACAGCGGTGAGGTCACCTGGACGACGTCGTTTCCCGCGGGTACGCAGTGCGCTCCCGTCCCGGTGGGCCCACAGCTCTTCGCGATGTGCGCGACGGATGCGGAGGTGGATGCCTCAGAGGTGCGCCACCCCACCCTGCACACGGTCGACCGCGCCTCGGGGACACTGGGCAGGCCCGTCGCGGTTAACGGCCCCGCCGTGCCGATGGGCGTCGCCAACGGCAGGCTCGTACTCCTTCAGGGGCACATGGAGGGAACGGCGCTGGCCGGCTACGACGGGGTGGCGCGGGTCGACCCGGCCTCGCGGAAGGTCACGTACTCCCGACTGGCCAAGACATACGCGGGGACGCCCGGCATGGCGGACGGCACCGTCTACGTGAGCGGGCAGACCGGTCTCGTCACAGCGCTCGACCCCGCGACCGGCCGGAAGAAGTGGTCGCGGCAGACGGGCGTGGAGGGCGCGTCGGGTCCCGTTGCGGGAGCGGACGCGCTGTATTTCAGCTCGGCCACCGGCCGGGTGGTCGCGCTGTCGCCGTACGATGGCAAACCCCTGTGGACAACAGATCCGCAGGCCGACGGTTTTACGGGCGAGCAGGGCGCAAGCCCGCGCGTGACCGTTGCGGGGCGTGCGGTGATCGTGGCCGCGGCCAAGAACACTCTCTTCGCCTTCGACGCGCAGAAGCCGCCGAAGTCGGGCTGACCCCGGCGGCACCGGACGCCGGCCGCCTTCCTTGCCGTGCGGACACCTCAGCGGCTCACTCGGTGGCCCACGCAGCGAGGTCGCGTCTTGTGCGAGTGCGCCGCGCCCGTAGCGTTTCTGGTGCTAACGAGCTCGTGCATGGTTGGCGGTGGCGCGTCGGGACGTTGATCATGGTCGGTGTGTGGTGGGGAACCGGGCACGTGCAGCAATCATCCGAAGCCAGCGGATCACGGGCCTCACGCCCGATGTGATTATTGAACTCGTAGCCGAGAGCGGCCCGTTGTGGCACGAGCGGCATCAGCCCGCGTTGGCCTCACGGCCTCGTTGCCGAGCGGTGAGTGCCGGGGCGAGACACAAACTGGTCTTCATCGACCGCCTGTTGGCGACCCTGGTCCACCTCCGCCACGGCGCGCCCCACGGCGTACTGGCCTGCTGGTTCGGCGTTGATCGCTCCGCCATCACGCGCTCAATCGGTGAAGTGCGCCCCTCTGCTGGCCCAGCGGGGCTGCACTGTCACCCCCGATGTCCGGCTGCGCTCGCTCGCCGAGGCAATCGAACACCTCGGTGCGAGCGGCCAGACCGGGATCATCGACGGCACCGAGATCCGCGTCCGAAGACTCGCCGCCGGGCGCAAGGACCGGGAGAAGTTCATCTCCGGCAAGAACAAGCAGAATGCCGTCAAGTCCATGGTCGTCACGGACGCCGAGGGACGGCTGCTGTTCTGCAGCCCGGCCGAACCGGCCAGCTGCGCGGACATCACCCACGCCCGCCAGTTGGGCCGTGTCAGGCTGTTGGCCGACGGGCCCGCCGTGGAGATCCTGGCCGATGCCGGCCACCAGGGACTCGGTGCGCAGACGGGCGGGCGCGTGGTGACACCACCGCACCGCAAGTTCAAGAAGTACCCGCCCGAATGGTACGAGCAGATGCATGAACGCCAGTGTATGGCCCACTCGTCACGCCGCATCGTCGAGCACGGCATCGGGCATCTGAAGAACTGGCGCGCTCTCGCCCGTCACCACGGCCGCCGCGAGCACATGAGCGACATCATCCAAGCCGTCGCCGGGCTCCTCTCCCGCCAGCAAACCGCCACCATGCGCAGCGGTGTGCGAACGTGAACACGACGGCCAATCCGCGGCCCTCGACGCGCCACCGCCAACCATGCACGAGGTCGTAAAGGCTGTCCCGTAAGTGCTGTTCATCTCCAACGGGAGACTGCCTGCGGCGGTCAGCAGAAGTTGAGATCGACGTCCTCGTCCAAGCAGTACTTCATAACGGTGACCAGTTGGTGGACGTCGTCGATGCGTCGCCGGAGGAGGGGGTCGCTGTCCTCGTGCTGCCGTTGGTCGATGATTGCTTCCAGCCTGGGCAGCATGGCCGCGCATTGAGCGGGCGGGAGAGAGCCGTCGTCGTCTGGGTGGTCGAGTAGCGATACCAGTGCGGTCCCCACCGAATCCGTTCATCTCAGTAAGGGTGAATCCCTCTGCCTGGGCCAGCCACTCCCTGAACATGTTGACGCCGGTGCAGGACCAGGAGATGTCCGGGCTGGTCACGTCGTCGTCTCCGGGGGAGAGCATGAGCCCCATCCTGTTCCGCCTCCCAGTTTCAAGATGCCTCTGTGATGCGCGGCATCTCCGGTGGCGATCATGATTGGCTTCGTATACGGAGTCAACAGCCGTCCTTCCGAACGGTGCTGAGAAGGAAGGGGCCATGCCGCAGATCGCGATCACCAACACCTTCTGGGAGGGCGTCGACGGGCTCGACAGGTCGGCCCGAGCCCGCGTTGACAAGGCAATGGCCGAGTTCCAGCAGCTGATGGTTCTGCAACTCCAGGCGGTCAAGGGCCTGCAATTGGAGTTTTGGTGAGCTCGCGACGCGCGGATGCAGACCCTCCCCGTCGACGGCGGGCTGCGGATCGTGCAGTCCTCGGCGACGGCAGCGACCTCTTCGTCTTCGTCCACGTAATCCCCCACGATCCGGGAGGGCCACCGACGTCACCTGCAGGAGGATTGTTGCCAGGTGACCAACGCGCCGTCCGCTAGTTTCGGTCCCGTCTAACGTTGGGCCGCCCACATCATCAACTCGACGGGCGGAGCGGGCATGGGCTTGCCGGGACTCAATACCCCGTTGCCGGGGGCGAGCCGATGTGGGAGACCTGGAGGAAGCCAGAATCAGGAGCCTGACGCTCCGGCTGGCGATTTGCGAAGGGCTGGACGCCATGGGAGACGGGTACAGATCTTCTGAGGGTGCGCCGCATGTCGCGGACCTGCTGCGATGCGACAGGGCCTCGTCGGGGTGCTAGCCGACTCTGGTGCGCAATTCTCCGGTGCGGTGGTTCAGGTTGCGAGTCGGTAGCTGAGGCGGGTGAGGTTGCTGGTGCGGTTGCGGTCCAGGGGGCGGGCGGTCCAGTGGGCGTCGAGGCGGATGATGTTGATCGCGGTGGCGGAGAAGGCGTGCTGGAGACGGACTTTCGGTAGTCCGCGGTAGCGGGCCCGGCGGTTGCCGGTGATGTCGAGCCTGGTTGATGGTTCCTTCCACTCCGGCCCGCAGGGCGTACTTGTCCTTCCAGGTCTTGGTCTTCTGTTCGGTGCGGGCGGCGGCGAGGGCGGTGTGCAGGTGCTCGGGGTAGAGGGTGAGCATGCGGTTGCCGCGCCGGGCCGAGGTGCACTCGGGGCGGACGGGGCATGCCTGGCAGTCCGTCCTGGCGAACTCGACGACGATGGCGTCTCGTTCGCGTTGTCGCACCGGGTGCCATCCGTTGCTGGTGTTGCGGGAGTGACCATGACGGTTCCCTGGCTGCGGGCGGTCTCGATCAGTTCGGCGGAGGGGTAGCCGGAGTCCAGGTAGTGCTCGGCGGGCCGCAGGCTGCGGTCGGCGAGCTGCTGCTGGATCGGCGCGGTGGCCTTCACGTCCGGCACCGTCGACAGGGTGGTGGTCACATCCGTGATCAGGTTCGGCCGTGCCCCGGCTTCGGCTTCGGCTTCGGGAGGAGCGTCGTCGCAGGTCTCGGTGAGGTGGACCTTGTAGCCGAGCCAGAACAGGTCGTCGCCCTTGGCGGACCAGCGGGCGTCGGGGTCGTAGGGTGAGGCGAGGCGGAGATGGCCGGGCGGGACGCCGTCGTCGTCGGCTTCCCGCTTGCTGACCACCTCCTTGCCCCGGCTGCTGGTGCGGACGATGTAGGTCTGTACGAGGACCTGGCGCATGATGTCCACGGCCCCGATCTCCCGCAGCCAGGCCGGCGCGTCGGGCGACCAGACAGCCCGGCACAGCTGAGCGCGTCCTGGCCGTAGACCTGGGACAGCTGGTCGCGCTTGACCTTGGAGCCGGGCAGTTTCCAGCTGTCGACCCGGGGTCCGTAGCGGTGGGCGAACTCGGGCACGTCCACGGCCCGTGCCAGCCAGTCCGGTGCCGCGACCGACAGCGCCTCCAGCGCGGCCCGCATGCTCTCCCCGGCCAGCTCCAACCGGTTCAAGTCCCTCACCGCGCTGACCACATGGGTGGAATCGGTGCGCTGCTTTCCTCCCGCGGCCACCAGCTCGGCGTCCACGCAGTGCTGAAGGAGCCCGTCGAAGACGATGCGCTCCATGCCGTTGTCGACCAGACGGGCCCTGAACCGGGGCAGCACGCTGTGGTCGAAGCCGGTGTCCGTCTGACCGGGTGACCGCTGCCGGACGCGTCAGAAGTCCAGGTCCTCCGACCGGTGCCGGAGCGCGGTCAGCGGCTCGGAGGTGGCGAGCGCCGCGGCGTGACCGGGCGGCGCCGGGAGGTCGGTCAGCCAGGGCGCGGAGAGGGGCCAGTCGGGGACGCCCGGCGCGGTGGCCCGGGGGCCGGCGACGTCGATGAGGACGGGCGGGGCGGCGAGGCCGTGCCCGGTGAGCTTGATGGCGGCTTCCTTGCGGGCCCATGCGGTGAGGAAGGCGGCCCGGCGGGCGTCGTCGGGGAGCCTGATGTGGGCGCGGTGCTCGGCGGAGGTGAGGGCGGTACGGGCGAGACCTTCCAGGTCGCGGTGCGGGGCGACGGTGTCCAGGTCCGCGCCGACGCGCCCCGAGCCGACCACGGCGATCAGGAGCCACTCCTCGGAGTGGGAGACCGAGTAGTCGAAGGGAGCACCGGGGACGCGGGGGCGGCCGTGCGAGGGATGGTCACAGCGCTCGCAGGCGCGGACCGCGTGGACGGTCTCCGGGGGGACACCGAGGTAGCGGGCGGTGATGAGGCGTTGCGCGGCGCGGGAGGTCACGAGCGAGGTGCCGGAGGGTGTGGCGCCGAGCAGGGTGAGACGGTCGCGTTCCCGGGAGGAGAGGAGCGGTACCCAGGCGGGACGGTGACGGATGGGCAGGAACCAGATGTCGCAGACGCCCGGGGCGGGCGGGGCGAGCGGAGCGGTTGTGGCGAGGGTGGGCCCGGAGGTCATGGGGTGTCCTGGGGGCGGCGGGCACTGGGCACGAGAGACGGGTGGCCGTCCGCGTGCGGGGCGGGCGCGAGGACCGGGGCGGTCAGGGGCGGCAGGGAGCCGAGCAGGTGGGTGACAGCCGCGGAGAGCTGCGGGTCGGGGTGCGGGAGGTCTGGTCCGGCGGGCGGCAGCTCGACGGTGATGTCGGGTTCCACACCTCGGTTCTCCAAGCCCGTTCCGACACCGGTGAGGTGGTAGCAGAACTCCGGCTGGGTGGTGAGGGTGCCGTCGACGAGACGGTGCCGGGGCCACGTGGCGATGGTGCCTCCCCAGGTGCGGGTGCCGATCAGCGACCCCAGGCCGCGGGCGCGGAACATGTGACCGAAGATCTCGCCGTCGGAGCCGGTCTGCTCGTTGACCAGCGCCACCATCGGGCCGTGCGGCGCTTCCAGCGGGTACGGCACCTCGCCGCTCCAGCGGCTGTGCTCGACCCCGGCGCGGCGGCGGGCGAGCCGGTCCAGGATCATCGGGGAGGCGCTGCCCCCACCGTTGTGGCGGACGTCCACGATCAGCCCGTCGTGGTCGAGGCCGGTGAGGAACTGGCGGACGAAGTCGGCGTACCCCGTGTGGAACATGTCGGGTATGTGGAGGTAGGCCAGCCGGCCGCCGGAGGCGTCGTCGACCCAGCGGCGATTGGCCTCCACCCACTCCACGTACCGGGCGCGTCCCTCGTCGCGGGCCGCGCGCACGGTGACCCGCCGGGGGGCCGCGCCGGGGCGCAGCACCGTCAGCTCCACCTCACACCCGGCCAGTCCGGCAAGCGGTTCGCCCGGGCCGAGCGGGCCGACGGGGTGACCGTCGACAGCGACGACCTCGTCGCCGGCGCGGATGTCCACGCCGGGCAGGCCGCAGGGGGAGGTGGCCTCCGGGTTCCACGGCTCGCCGCGGACGACGCGGGCGATCCGCCAGCCACCGCCGGGCCCGGTGGCGGGCTCCCAGTCGACGCCGAGGAGGCCGGGGCCCCCGCCGGGACCGGGCGGCCGGCCGTGGTCGCCGCCGCGCTCATAGGCGTGCGAGGTGGCCAGTTCGCCCTGCAACTCCCACAGCAGATCGGAGAGTTCGGACCGGGTGGCGACCCGTGCGAGCAGCGGGAGGTAGCGGTCGTGGACCGCCTCCCAGTCGACGCCCGACATCCCGGAGTGCCAGAAGCCCTCCTTCTGCAGCCGCCACGCCTCCCGGTACATCTGCCGCCACTCGGCGGCCGGGCGGAAGGGGACGGTCACCCGGGCCAGGTCGATCCAGCCGGTCTCGCGGCCGGGCGGGGAAATGACGTTGTCGTAGTCCTCGACGTCGGTCCTGGGCACTCCGGCGGGCACCACACGGATACGGTGCTCGTGCCGGTACAGCAGGAACGCGCCCGAGGGGTCGGTGTCGGTCTCGTCGACCGGGGAGAGGTAGTCCTCCGTGGTCTCCCCGGTGGCGAGCTCGACCAGGGTCACCGTGCCCTCGCGGGTACGGCGGCGGTCCTCGGGCCCGTCGGCGGCCGGGCCGGCCAGCGGCACGCCGAGCACCAGCACGGATTCGGGCAGGCCGCGCACCGCCGCGTACCGGCCGTGCGGGAGCGGCAGCGCAACGACGCGGCCGTCCACCCCGTCGAGGTCGATGCGTACCTCCACCGGCTGCTCGCCGTCGACCTCCGGGGCCGGTGCGCCGGTGAAGGGCGGGGGCGTGCCGGCGGTGAGGAGGACGGCGTAGGGACGGGTGCCGAGGGGGAAGCCGACGTCGAACTGGACCTGGTCGTACTCGGGCAGCAGGTCGCGCTGGCCGAGGAAGTACAGGTAGCGGCCCAGCGGGTCGAAGGCAGGGGCGAAGTCGCGCAGCACGGGGGAGGTGAGGTGCGCGGTGCGGCCGGTGGCGGGCTCGGCGACCTTGACGGCGGTGGTGCGCCGCGTGCCCGGGAAAGTGTACGCGAGCCAGCGGCCGTCCGGTGACCAGGCCAGGTCCTCGATCCTGTCGTACGGGCTGCTGTCCAGCAGGCGGGGCTCCGGGTGGGCCGCGTCGGTGTCGACGCTCCACAGCTGCTGCCGGTTGGTGGCGAACGCGACCTGCCCGCCGACGGGGGCGGCGGCCAGGTCGGTGACGTAGCCGATGTCGCCCAGCGGCAGGGAGTCGAGCTCCGCCCCGCCCTCGGCGGGCAGCAGGACGAGCCACTCGCCGGGGGCGTCGTCCCCGGCCGCGGCGACCAGACGGGTTCCGTCGGCGAGCCATTGCGGCAGCCGGTAGCGCACCCCGTCCGGGGCGCCGTGGCGGCGGACCGGGCCGTCGAACGGGGCGAGGGTGAACACCTTGCCCCGGGAGGCGACGACGAGACGGGAGGCGTCGGGGGAGAGCCGGGCATGGTCGAGGTCTCCGGCGGCGGACACGATCCGGCGCTGGTGCTGCGCACCGGAGGGGGTGACGGTGACCGGGACCGGACGGTCGCGGCCGTCCGGGTCGAGCAGACGCAGCCGCGCGCCGTGGTGGTAGATCAGCCGCTCTCCGTCGCCCGTCAGCCCGCGGACGTAGTAGTCGGTGTGGTGGGTGTGCCGGGTCAGGCCGGAGCCGTCCGGGCGGCAGGAATGGACGTTTCCGGTGCCGTCGTGGTCGGAGACGAAGTAGATCCGGTCGCCGACCCAGCACGGGAACGCCCGGTTGCCCGGGGGGAGTTCGAGGCGGCGAAAGGAGCCGGACCCGTCGGCGTCCACCCACAGCTCGCCCGCCGCGCCACCCCGGTACCGCTTGCGGCGGGCCGGGTCGGCGAGGGAACGGCCGATCACCACCCCGCCGTCCGGGCCATAGGCGACGGAGGCTGCCGGACCGGCCTCCAGCAGACGCGGCGGGCCGCCGCCGGGGCCGACCGCGAACAGCCGGCGGCCGAAACCGGTGGGCAGCCCGGCGGTCGCCGCGTAGACCACGTCGCCGGTGCGCGGATGCCAGCCGAGGACCAGGCAGTCGCCGGCCTGGCTGGTGAGACGGCGGACCGAGCCGCCGCCGACGGAGATCACACACACCTCCGGCGTGCCCTCGGGAGCCGCGGTGAACGCGACTAGACGGCCGTCGGGGGACAGCCGCGGCCCCGAGCACGGCCCGGCCCCGCCCGCGGTGAGCCGGCGGGCGGGGCCACCGGCGGCGGGCACCGACCACAGGTCGTCCTCGCAGACGAAGACCACCAGGTCGCCCACGAGGGTGGGCTGCCGCAGATAGCCGGACCCGTCGGACGGGGCCGCGGCGGGCGCGGTCACGAGGCGGTCCGGCTTCGGATACGGTCGGCGATCTCCCGCCGGCGGCGCGCGGCCTCCTCGGCGCGCTGTCGCACGTCCTCCTCGTCCTCGGTCCAGTAGCAGGCGGTCCGCCACTCGCCGACCGTGTAGGAGTCGTACGCGCAGCGGACCTGCCGCTGCTCCGCCAGCTCCCGGGCCGCCACCAGCATGGTGTTGTGTTCGAGGACCTGGCTGATCACCACCCGCATGTTCAGCTCCTCCCGCACATGGGTGTGGGCGGCGGCCACCGCCGCCGCGCCGAACGGGCCCCGGTGGCTGGGCAGCACGCCGAAGGACAGTTCACAGGTCTGGCTCCGCCAGTCGATGGAGGTGATCCAGGCGAAGCCGATCGGATCCCCGCCCCGCCCGCACATCGTGAAGAACCGCCACTCGGCCTGTTCCTCGGTGATGGTGCGGTGCTGCCGCTTCGTCAGGGCGTCGTCGGAGCTGCTCACCGCGAAGTCGGTGAGATTGGCCTGGAACCGGGACTCGCGCAGCAGTGCGGTGCGCAGCGGGATGTCCGCCTCGGTGAAGTGGCGGACGGTGACGAGCGCCATGGGGTCATCCCTCCAGCGCGGTGTGGGTGAGGTGGTGGACGAGGACGTCGTGGTAGCGGCGGGTGAGGAAGAGATGGCCGGGCAGGACACCCACCCGGGTGAATCCGCAGGCCTCCAGCGCGGGGAGGACCGGCGAACCGGCGCGGGTCTCGGCGGTGAAGGAGGTGCACCGGCGGTAGGTGTGCAGGAAGGACAGCAGGGCCCGCAGGGCCACCGGATCGGCCGAGGTGGTGGCCACGGTCGCCTGACGGGGCTGCACCGGGTTGACGGCGCAGCCGAGCAGCGCCTCGCCGTGGCGCAGCACCGTCAGGCCCCGGCGGGTGATCTCACGGGCCAGCAGCGCGGTGTTCTGGGTGACCGGGTCCAGGTCGAGGAAACCGCGCACGGCGTCCTGGGGAGCCTCGCCCAGCAGCCGCGCCGCGGCGTCGGGGGACAACTGCTCCAGTGTGGCGGGGACGGTCGTCCCGGTGGTCGCGTCGTCGGTCACTGTGGTCGCGTTGTCGGTCACGGCGTCCGCGGTGTCACGGCGGGACACTCCCCAGATCTGGCGGCTCACCGGTCGGCCGTCGAGCCAGAGCGCCTGCGGGATCTCGGCCTCCGGGGCCAGACCCGCCGCGCGCAGCGGTTGTACGCCGTCGGGCCCGGCCGGGGTGTACCAGCCGTGCACGCGGCGCAGGTTGAGCCAGGAGAAGGCGTGGACGAGGGCCGCTTCGAGGAGCGGGCCCGCGAGATGGGACGCCTCGCGGAGCAGCCCGGTCTCGAGCCTGGCCCGGCGGTGCACCCAGTTCAGCTCGGTGAACCGGACGAAGCCCACGCCGTCCACGACACACAGCTCGTCGTCGGGGCGGTCGGCCGCCGGGGCGGGCACGGACGACGGGTCGGCCAGCGGCGGCCGGTCGGGGTCGGGCAGGCCGAGGAGCTCGCCGGGCAGCCAGCCGCCGGAGAACAGGGGCAGGTCGGCCGAGCGGTATCCGCGCAGCCGCAGGGCGGTGGTCAGGGTGGTCACGACACGGGCTCCCAGATACGGGAGAAGAAGACCTGCCCGCGGCGGCGGCCGTCGCCGACCGTCATGCCGGGCAGGACGCCCTCCTCGGTGAGGCCGGCCAGCCGGGCGGCGGCCAGACCGCGTTCGTCGTCGTCGCCCACCAGCACCGCGAGCCGGACCAGCTCACGGTGCCGGCGCAGCCCGCGGATCACCTCGTGGTACGCGGACGCCCAGACGGCGAGCGGCAGCCGCGCGGTGAGGCGGAGCTGGAGCATCAGATGGCAGGCGTGGTCGGCGCCGGAGTTCTCGACGGCGTAGAGCCCGACGGGCACGCCGTCGGCGAGCAGCAGACGGGCGTCGTCGAGGAGGGAGAGGACCTCCCACTCGGCGAGGACGTCGGACCGCACGGTACGGAAGCGGAAGTCGGGCTCGGTGAAGAAGTCCAGGACCGCGGCGTGGTCGGCCTCGGTCACGTGCCGCGCGGACCAGACCGGCGGCGGCGCCTGCGGGTCCGGCCGCACGGCCTCTTCGGCGGTGACGGTCATGGTCTGGCCCTCCGGGAGGCGATGTCGCTGGTGATGTGGAGGCGCTGCATGTTGCTGGTGCCGTCCATGAACTCGAAGGCGCGCACGTCCCGGCACCACTTCTCCAGCAGCGGGTGCTCCTGGAGCGCGCCGGGCCCCAGGGCGCGGGCGGCCCAGTGGGCGGTGCGCACGGCCAGGTCCGTGACGTGGAGCTTGGCGGCGGAGGGCGGCCGGCGCGTGTCGGGGTCGTGGTCGACGGCGGAGGCCGCCTCGTAGAGCAACTGGCGGGCGGCGTCGAGGCGGGCGGAGACCGTCTCGTGACCGTCCCAGCGGGGGCGCTGCTCGACCACGTAGTCGCGGGTGCCCAGGGCGGTGCCCAGGGCGAGGGCGGCGACCTGCAGCCGCATCGCGTTGAAGGTGCGGCCGATGCCCCACAGGCCGCGCCGGGAGGCGGGCAGGTGCGCGCCGAGCAGCATCTCGCGCGGCACGTGCACGCCGTCGAGGCCGAGACGGCAGATCCGCGCCCCGCGCAGGCCGATCATGTCGAGCGGCTCGGCGGTGAACCCGGGGGCGGGCAGCGGGATCAGGGCTCCCCTGATGGACAACGGGCTGCGTCCGGTGCGGCCGAAGACCACGCCGACCGAGGCCCGGGAGGCGTTTCCGACATAGCGTTTCGCGCCGGTCAGCAGGTAGCCGTCGGCCGGGTCGGGCAGGGCGTCGAGCCGGGTCTCCATGGCGGTGGCGTCGCTGCCGTGGTCGGGCTCGGTCATGCCGAAGCACGTCCACGAACGGCCGTCCGCGATGGCCGAGTAGAACAACGCGCGCTGGGTGTCGTCCCCGAGGGTGTCGACGGCCGCTCCGGCCAGTGAGGCCCCCGTGTTGGCCGCGACGACACCCGCGTCCCCGCGGGCGATCTCCACCCCGGCGACGACCCGGGACAGACAGCCGTCGGCGAACCCCCGGTCGTCCGGCATGTCCGGGGTGCGGAACTCCTTCGGCGTGGTCGCCGCCCGCATCAGGGCCAGGACCGCGGAGTCCAGGTAGGCGGTGGAGCCGCCGGGGTCGTCGTCCACCGCCAGGGCGTACCGGCGCAGTTCGCGGCCGGCCTCGCGGCAGACGTCGCGCAGTTCCCGCAGCGGGGTGTCGGACAGCTTCAGCACGGCGCCGGCTCCTTCACAGCGGTGTGGTTCCGGTCGAGCCAGCTCTCCGCGATCAGCCAGGCCACGTACCCGGATCGGGCCGGGCCGTCGGCGAGGAAGCCGGCCGCGCCGAGGAGCTTGGCCGCCTCCCAGTCGAGGGCGGTGAGCCGGTCGTGGGCGTCGACCACGGCGGCCGGGAGGTGCCCGGCCACGCGCAGCAGCCGCAGCACGGCCTCCAACTCGGTGTGCACGTCGGCGACGACGCCGCGCACGAGCTGCTTCTGGCTGAGGAGTTCGCCGCCCGCCGAGCGCCGGGAGAGGTGGGCGACCGCGTCGTCCAACAGCCTGCGGGCCACTCCCGCCCGGGAGGCCGCAAGGTGCGCGGCCAGCGTCCAGAGGTGGGGGGCGTCCGTGGGCTTCGGGGCCGGCCCGGACACGGGCCAGCGGACGAAACTGACGCCGTCCAGGGCCGCCAGCCGGTGGGGCACCACCTCGGCGTCCGGGGGCACGTCGCTGGAAGGCAGCGCGCCGACGCCACCCGGGGGCGGGCCGGCGTCGGCGGTGGCCAGGGCAAGCGCCAGGCCTCGGGCCGGACCGCCGTCGTAGGCCGCGGCCTCACATGCCGTGATCGTCTCGCTCATATCGGTCCTGTGGTCGCTACGGGGTACCGGATGCCGGGGACGGGCGTCGTCATCCCGCGGCGCGGGCGAAGTCCAGACGGTCCTTGATGTAGGCGGCGAAGGCTCCGGCGGACTGGAAAACCTCCGGATCGAGGGTTTCCGGATCCGCCTCCAGGCCGAGAGTGTCCTCAAGGCTCATGAGTAACTCGACGAAGCGCATGGAGTCCATTTCCAGGTCCTCGAGAATCCTGGTTTCTTCGTCGAATTCCGGGAGCGGACGGCCGAGAATAACGGTGAGAGACTGGCGAAGGTGCTCGATGATCTCGGCGCGATCCATCGGAAGGTCCTTTCCTGAAGAGCGGTGCGACAGCCGCGGAAGGGTACGGCGCGGCCCGCGGGCGCCGGCCGTTTGTGGCGGTCGGCGTCCGCGGGCCGGCTCTCGGCATCAACTGCGAGCCGGGCGGTACTTCGTTGGTCAGGCGGCCTTCGTGGCGGCCTTGGAGGCGGCCTTGGAGGCGGCCTTGGAGGCGGCCTTGGAGGCGGCCTTGGAGGCGGCCTTGGAGGCGGCCTTGGAGGCGGCCTTGGAGGCGGCCTTCGACGCGGCCTTGGAGGCGGCCTTCGACGCGGCCTTGGAGGCGGCCTTGGAGGCGGCCTTCGACGCGGCCTTGGACGCGGCCTTCACAGCAGCCTTCGCCATATTGATCACACCTTCCCATGAGGGAGACGCCCAGGAATGTGGACGTCCACCGGGCGACGAATTCGTCCGGCGAGAATGAGAATCCGGCATGCCGATTGGTGCCGTCAACACTTTCGGACCCGGCTCCGGATCGCTTTCGATGACAGCAAGTTGCCGTCCGTCATTGGCCATCGGGAAATGCTGCGCTTCTCCCTCGGGGCGGGGATTCTGGAAAGGTTCGAAAGCGGCGACGACCGGAAGACCGGACGGCCGGAAGACTGGAAGAACGCTGGAGGAGGAGGCGGCGGATGAACGGCGCGAGCAGGACCGGGGCGCGGAGCGAGGAGCTGTGCTGGGGGCAGCGGTACCACTGGCTCAGGTACCAGCAGGTGCCGCCCGGCACCCGGCATGACGCCCATGTCGTGGTCAACAGCCCGGTTCCCGCGGGGGTTCCGCTGGCCGTGGTGCGCACGGCAGTGGACTTCCTGGTGCGCCGTCACGAGGGACTGCGCACCGTGATCGACGCCGAGGCCCGCCCGTGGCCGCGCCAAGTGGTGTACCCGCCCAGGCCGTTGCGGCTGCGGACCGTCACTTCGGAGGCCGACGGCACTCCCGGGCCGGCCGAAGTGATCGCCGAGATGACCGAGACCGAGTTCGATCCGGCCCGCGACTGGCCCATCCGGGTCTGCGTGGTGACCACCGGCGGCATGCCCGCCCGGGTGGTGCTGGTGCTCCACCACATGAGCTGCGACGACTGGTCACTGGGCTTGTTCCAGCGGGAGTTCGTCGAGCTGGTCGGGGCGCTCTCCCGGGGGCGGCGCGCTCAGCTCCCGCCGGTCGCCCACCAGCCCGTCGGTCTCGCCACCGCCGAGGCCGCCACCGCCCCCGCCGAACGGGAGCGGACGACGGCGTACTGGCGGGAGACGGTACGGCGGCTGCCCGCCGACGCGTTCGGCACCCGCCGGCGCGTCCCGCCCGGCACGGCGGCTCCGGCCGCGCACGCCGCCACCCTCACCGCGCCCGCCCTGCTGGGCACCGTGCGGCAGCTCGCGGCCCGGTTGCGGCTGTGGCCGGCCGCCGTGCACCTGGCCGCCTACACGGTCGCCTGCGCGGTCTACACGGGGGAGACCGGCGTGGCCCACCGGTGGCTGGCCAGTCACCGGGAGGGCTCCCTGCTGAACGTGATGACCTGCATGTTCAGCCCCACCCTGGTCGGCGTAGACCTCTCCGGCGACCCCGCGTTCAGCGAGGTGGCGGCGCGCGTCGCCGAGGCGCTGACCAGCGCTCAGGAACACGCCCACACACCCTGGGACGAGCTGGCCGAGCTGGTGGCCCAAGAGGGCCATCGTCGTGGGCAGCCGCTGCGGGTGACCTCCGAGGTCAACTTCCTCAGCAGGCCCGAGCAACGCTGCGGCGGCCGCCGGGACCGGTTCCTCCGTGGACCAGAGCCCGCCGCCTGGGCGCGTTCCGGCACCGACTCCTATTTCACCGTGCTCGAACTGGGCGATGGGGTGCGCCTCAGCCTGAGCGCGCTGGCCGAGGTGATGGACGAGGCCGGCGTCGAGGCCTTCCTGCACGGCTACGTCCGGCTGCTCGAGGCTCACCACGACCCGGCCGCCGACCTGCGGCTGAGCGAGGCCGCGGCGCTGTTCGGGTACGCCTCGCCGGCGGCACGGCGGACCGGTCGGTCGGGCGGGGACCTGGTCGACCTGGAAGCAGTCGAGCGGGTGCTGGCCGGACACCCGGCGGTGCTCCGGGCCCGGGTGGACGAGGCGGAGGCCGCGGAAGGGCGGCTGATCGCCGATGTCGAGACGGCGCGACCGGTGACGGAGCGGGAACTGCGGCGGTACGTCCTGAACGTCGTGGACACCGAGCCGGGGGCGTGCTGCCCCGAGCGCTTCCGGATCACCGTACGGGAGACGGCGGGTGCGGCCTACGGGACGGAGGAGCCGGGCACCCGAGCCGGGGCCGACACCGGGGCCGAGGCGGAGGCCGTGCTGGCCGCCGTGGTCGGAGAGGTGAACGAGGTGGCGGAGGTCGACCTCGACCTGCCGTACACGGCCGCCGGCGGACGCCTCCTGCGCGGACCGCTCGTCGTGGCCGAACTGCGCCGCCGCGGCTGGACCGGACTCGGCCTGGAAGCCCTTTTCGGCATCCGCCCGCTGGAGGGACTCGCCCGCCACCTGGTTCCCGTGGGCAGTACCCGGGACACGGAGACGGCCGGGCACACCGGTGCGACGGTCCCCGCCGGAGCTGGAGCTGCGGCTGCGGCCGGGATCGGGATCGGGGTCAGGTGACGTGCGGCCGGAGGGCGTGCGACCGGAGCACGGCGGCACCACGCCTGTCGGCCTCCGACCCGGGCGGGGCAGGAGGCCGACAGCGGGCCGGGGTTAGGCCGCCGCGTCGACGGCCAGGCGCCGCGCCAGGCGGACGCCGGCCTGGAAACGGCTGACGGAGCCGAGGCTGTGCATCAGGGCGGCGATGTGACGGCGGCAGGTGCGTACGGACATGCCGAGCCTGCGTGCCACCGCCTCGTCGGTGAGTCCCTGGGACATCAGCAGGGCGATGGAACGCTGGAAGTCGTCCACCACGTCCTCCGCGTAGCCCGGTTCGTGCGGTTCGAACGGGCTGGCCGACTCCCAGAGCAGGTCGAACGTCTCGACCAGACAGTGCACCGTGGTCTCGTCCCGCACGGGCCGCGCGGTCGGCGGCAGTACGCCGTCGCCCGGTGCGACCACGACGCCCACCACGCGGTCGAAGACCACCGCCGCCTGGGAGACCGCGCGTATGGTGCGCAGCTCCACACCCCGGGCCACCAGCTCGGTGGCCCGGGCCCGGGACGCGAAGTCGGCGCGTTCGCGGTGCGGGACGAGGACCCGCAGCGTGACCCCTGAGCCCAGGGCGTCGCAGCAGGCCTCGAAGATGCCGTCGACGCCGGGCCAGAGTGCCACCGCCCCCTTCTGGCAGTCGGCCGCGGCGAGCCGGAGCAGCCCCCGGACCTCCGGCTCGCCCTCCGCGCGGTCGATCACCCCAAGGGGGCCGGAAATCGCTCCCGACCCGCCCGCGATGGCGTCGATGCGGGCCCGCAACTGGTCGGCCCGGTCCCGTTGCTGGAGGATCGCCCGTTCCATCGGCGACACCAGCAGTGTCGCCGCCGTCTGCGGGTCGAGTGGTACCAGGATGCCGTCCGCGCCCTCCTCGGTTCGCAGCATGCGCAGCTCGACGAGGCGAGCGGCCGCGGCGAACACCTCGCCGGCCGACAGGCCCAACTCGGTGGCCACCCGGTCCAATGCCGTGGGCGTCAATGACCCGTGGTGTGTTGTGTACTGGTAAACCGCGACCACGCTGTCGCGGTCCGTCGGTTCCGTCGGCGAGGCCACTCCGGGCGCCGCCGCGGCGCCGAACAGACCATCTGCGGTGGGGCTTTTGGTCGTGATCCCCGTGATCATGCAGAGACCTCCCACTGTCAAGAATGCGAATCGTGTCGTCCGGTCGACTGGCCGAAACCGGACGACACGCTTACTGCGCATCGTGGACATACGCACCATCACCCTGACGCCGTCCCCCTGTCGTCGGCTCCGTCCGGCCCCCGTTCGGATGCCGATTCCCTGCTGCTTCGCTGTTCCTTCTCCGTCGGACCGCCCGCGCCGTCACCTCACCCGTGGTGTACGTGCTGGTCACGGCGGAGACTGGGCCGAGTGGCAGTGGCGTGATGGCGGGACGAGAGCGGCCGGTGGTCGAGTAGCCGCGTTCGCGCACATACGCAGAACACACGTACTCCGGCGGAAGAAGAGAATGGGGACCGACCACCATGGCCGATTTGCAGATCCCGCGCGCTTTCCAGGATGCGCTGCTGCAGCACCTGCCCTATGCCGAGGCGAGTGAACTCGCCCCCGCAGACGACCTGGCGGCACTGGGCCTGGACTCCATGGGGGTGGTCCAGCTCCTCGCGGAGCTGGAGGACACCTTCGGGGTGGAACTGCCCGACGAGGCGCTCACCGAGGAGACCTTCGCCACCGTGGGTTCCCTGTGGCGGGCCGTGGCCGAGTTCGTGCCGGCGGAGCCCGTCGGCCATGAGTGAGAGGCTGACCGAGGCCGAGGCCGAGGCCGTCAGGGACGGGGCCCGGCCCGACCCGGCCGGGCGCATGCCGTACGGACGGGCGGCTCACGGGACGCCCGGCACGACCGGGGCGACCGGGACGCTCGTGCGGCTCGACCAACTGGTCGGCCGCGGCGCCCCCGACCGTCCGGCGCTGACGTTCAAGGAGCGCACCCTCACCTACCGCGAGCTCGCTGAGCAGGTCGCGGAGGCGGCGTACGGCCTGTACCGGCTGGGTGTGCGGCGGGGTGACCGCGTCGCGGTGTACGCCGAGAAGCGCGTCGAGACCGTGGTGGCCGTGCTGGCCGTCGCCGCGGCCGGCGGGGTGTTCGTGCCGGTCAACCCCCTGTTCAAGGCCCGCCATCTGGCCCGGCTGACCGAGGACTGCACGCCGGTCGCCCTGGTCACCACCGCCGAACGGATGGAGACCGTGCGCGGCGCGCTGACGCCGAACACCTCGGTGCGGCACCTCGTGGTGATCGGCGAGACCGCCACCGTGCCGCCGGTCGACGACCGCTGGAAGATCACCTCCTGGCCCCGGCTGGGCGAACCGGGTGCGCTGCCGGTGCCCGGCGCTGACGCGGTGATCGACGCGGACGTCGCCGCGGTCTTCTACACCTCCGGCAGCACCGGCGGACCCAAGGGCGTGGTGCTCTCCCACCGCAACCTGCTGGCCGGGGCGGAGAGCGTGGCGACCTACCTCGCCCACACCGAGGACGACGTCCTGCTCGGCGTCCTGCCGTTGAGCTTCGACGCGGGATTCAGCCAGCTCACCACCGCATTGGCCCGCGGCGCCCACCTCGTGCTCACCAACTACCTGCTGCCCCGCGAGGTGATACGGCTCTGCGCCCGCCACGGCGTCACCGGGCTGACCTGCGTGCCTCCCCTGTGGATGCAGCTCGCGGCGCTGGAATGGCCGCAGGAGGCCACCCGGCGACTGCGCTACTTCGCCAACACCGGCGGGCGGATGCCGGGTGCCACCCTCACCCGGCTGCGCGGCCACTTCCCGCAGGCCCGCCCCTACCTGATGTACGGGCTGACCGAGGCGTTCCGTTCCACCTACCTCGACCCCGACGAGGTCGACCGGCGGCCCGACTCCATCGGCAAGGCCATTCCCAACGTCGAGGTGCTGGTGGTCCGGCCGGACGGCACACCCTGCATGCCGGGTGAGCCGGGCGAACTGGTCCACCGGGGCGCGCTGGTGGCCCTCGGCTACTGGAACAACCCCGAGACCACCGCCCGGCGGTTCCGGCCCCTGCCCGGCGGCGTGCCCGGGGTGCGGCAGGAACTCGCCGTCTGGTCCGGAGACACCGTCCAGCGGGACGAGGAGGGCTTCCTCTACTTCGTGGCCCGCGCCGACGAGATGATCAAGTCGTCCGGCTACCGGATCAGCCCTACCGAGATCGAGGAGGCGGCCTACGCCACCGGACTGGTCACCGAGGCGGTGGCGTTCGGTGCGGCGGACGAGCAACTCGGCCAGCACGTGGTGCTGGTGGTCTGCGGCCCGTGCGACACCGGGCGGCTCCGCCAGGCCATGGCCCGGGAACTGCCGGCGTACATGCTGCCGCGCCGCATCATGGTGCTGGACGTGCTGCCCCGTTCGGTGAACGGCAAGTTCGACCGGGTCGAGCTGCGGCGCCTCGCGGAGGCCGGCTCATGAGTGCCGTGGATGAGCTGGGTGTCACCGCCGCCGCGCCGTACGGGCCCGCCCTGCACGGGGTGGCGGGTGGCGAGCTGACCGTCGGGGGGATCCCCGCCGGACTGCTCGCCGAGCGGGCCGGAGGCACGCCGTTCTTCGCCTACGACCGGACCCTGATCGCCGCCCGGGTCGCCGAGGTGCGTGCCGCGCTGCCCGGCTCGGTGGAGCTGAGCTACGCGGTGAAGGCCAACCCGATGCCTGCCGTGCTGCACTGTCTGAGCACCCTGGTCGACGGCCTCGACGTGGCGTCGGCGGGGGAAATGCTGGCGGCGCTGGACACCGGTGTGCCACCGGCCCGGATCGCCTTCGCCGGGCCCGGCAAGACGGCCGCGGAACTGCGGCAGGCGGTCGCCGCCGGAGTCCTCGTCGAGCTCGAATCCGCCACCGAGCTGGTCCGGTTGGCGAAGGCCGGAGAGGAACTCGGGGTCCGCCCCAGGGCCGCGCTCCGCGTCAACCCACCCTTCGCGGTGCGGGGTTCGGGTATGAAGATGGGTGGTGGGCCGCAGCAGTTCGGCGTGGACGCCGAGCAGGCGCCGGCACTGCTCGCCGAACTGGGCCGCACCGGGGTCGAGTTCGAGGGGTTCCACGTCTTCGCCGGGTCGCAGAACCTCGACGCCGACAGCATCCGCGCGGCGCAGCGGGCCACGGTGGAGCTGCTGGCCGAGCTGGCCGGGCACGCCCCGGCCCCTGTGCGGTACCTGAATCTCGGGGGCGGGTTCGGCATTCCGTACAGCGCCAGGGACCGGCCGCTGGCCCTCGGTCCCATCGGGGAGAACCTGGCCGAACTGCTGGACACCGTGGTCCGGGACCGGCTGCCGCTGGCCCGGCCGGTGATCGAACTCGGCCGGTACCTGGTCGGCGAGGCCGGGGTCTACCTGACCCGGGTGGTCGACCGCAAGGAGTCCCGGGGGACCGTCTACCTGGTCGTCGACGGCGGCCTGCACCACCAGCTCGCCGCCACCGGCAACCTGGGCCGGGCGTTGCGCCGCAACTACCCCATCGCGCTCGCCAGCCAGGTCGACGCCGGACCGGACGGGGACGAGGTCGTCGATGTCGTCGGCTGCCTGTGCACCCCCCTCGACCTGCTCGGCAAGGCGGTGTCGCTGCCCCGGGCCGAACCGGGCGACCTGATCGCGGTGTTCCAGGCGGGCGCGTACGGCCTGACCGCCAGCCCGGTCGCGTTCCTCGGCCACCCCGCACCCCGTGAACTGCTCGTCTAGGAGTGTCTTGACGATCCGGTGCCGTGACAGGCAAAGTTCCGCCCGGTGGTGGGCGGACCGTGCCCGCCACGGCACAGGGTCGGACCGGCGAGCGGCGTCCCACGCCCGCGCGGCGGGCGGATACGCCGGCAGGGGTCCTCTGCCGGTGGATCCGGCTGACGCGGCGGACGGGCGTGCCGGACGCCGATCGCCCGGCCACGGACCGTCAGCGCGCTCCCGCGCGAGCAGTGACGGTCCGGTCCGTTTCGCCCCGACCCGGGGCACCCCCGCGCGCAGCGTGGGGGAGGGGATACCCCACCCCGTGTCACCGCGGGGCATTCACACAGGAGCCCGAATGAAGATCCCAGCGTCCCCGTCACCGCCCACGCAACGCGGCACCTCCGGCCCCGGGAGTACGCGGCTGCCCGAGAAGCGGCCCGCCGAACCCGTGCTGGAGGTCACCGGGCTGACCAAGCGCTACGGCGATGTCGAGGCCCTCGGCGGCTTCACCCTGAGCGTCGCCCCGGGCGAGATCGTCGGCCTGGTCGGCCACAACGGAGCGGGCAAGACCACCTTCGTGGAGGTCGTCTCCGGGCTGATCCGCGCCGACGGCGGCACCGTGAGCGTCGCCGGCCAAGACCCGCACACCGCCCGTCACCTGGTCGGGGTCTCCCCCCAGCACCTCGCGCTCTACCCGTCGTTCACGGTCCGCGAGCATCTCAAGCTGTTCGGCGGCCTCTCCGGGCTGCGCCGCGGCCCGCTGCGCGACGCGGTCGACGAGGTCGCCGCCGACCTGCGGCTCACCGAGTTCCTCGACCGGCCCGCCGGATTCCTCTCCGGTGGCCAGCAGCGCCGCGCCCAGGCCGGCACCGCCCTGATCCACCGGCCCGCCCTGCTGCTGCTCGACGAACCCACAGCGGGCGCCGACCCGGAGACCCGCCAGGCGCTCCTCGACACCGTCCGCCGCCGGGCCGACGACGGCGCGGCCGTGGTCTACACCACCCACTACCTCGCCGAACTGACCGAGCTGGACGCCACCCTGGCGGTGGCCAAGCGCGGTCGCGTGATCGCCCGCGGCACCGCCGCCGAGCTGCTCACCGGCCTGCCGGGCGAGGTACGGCTCACCTTCGAAGACGGAACCGAGGACCGCCGCTCCACCGACGACCCGGCGGGCACCCTGGTCGGGATGCTCGCGGGGGCCGGCCGGCCGGTGGCGTCGGTCGACGTCCGCAAGCCCGATCTCGACGACCTCTACCGATCCCTGGCGGTGCTCGATGGCGACTGACACCCTGCTGCGCACCGGACTGCTCGTCCGGCACAACCTCGTCCTGCGGTTGCGCGACCCCGGACAGCTGATCAGCTACGTGGCGATCCCCATGGTGCTGATGCTCGTCCTCAGGCCCCTGTACATGGAGGCCCTGGACAGCGGGACCGTGCAGGCGGTCACGGGTCCGCTGGTGATGTTCTCGGTCTTCGCGCTGGCCGTCGTGGGCAACTCGATCATGGTCGAGAGGGAGTGGCGCACCTGGGACCGGCTCAGGAGCACCCGGGCCGGCCGGGCCGAACTGCTGCTCGGCAAGATGGTGCCCGGCTTCGTGGTCCTGCTGGTCCAGCAATGCGTGCTGATGGCGTACGGCTCGGTGGTGCTCGGGCTGGACCTGCCCGGCTCCGTGATCGGCTGGGTGGGGCTGGCCGTCGCCGTGTGGGGGCTCGCCCTGCTGTCCATGGGAGCGTTCCTGGCCACCGTGGCCCGCAGCCGGGGCGACCTGGGCATGGTCACCGACCTGGGGGCCATCTCCATCAGCGCGCTCGGCGGGGCACTGGTGCCGGTGGATCTGATGCCGGGCTGGGCCCAGCACGTCGCGCCGTTCTCGCCCGGCTACTGGGCGATGTCCCTGCTGCGCGCCGCGCTGTCCGGGGACGGTGCGGGGATGGTCCGGCCCATCCTGGTGTGCCTGGCCATCACCCTGGTCTTCGGCGTGCTCGCCGCCTACCGGCTCTCCCGCGGGTGGGGCCGCAGCCACCTGCTGTGACGCGGGACCGGTGACCCGGCCAGGCCCGTTCCGCCCCGGTTCCCGGGGCGGAACGGGCCTCACGCGTGCCGGGCCGCGCGGGCGGTCAGCTCCTTGCGGTCGACCTTGCGGTTGGCGTTCAGCGGGTACGCGTCCAGGTGCACGAAGCGGCGCGGTACGAGCGGACGGGGCAGGAACTCGGCCAGGGACCGGGCCAGTTCGGCCGGCGGACGCACCGTGCCCAGCAGGTAGGCGGTGAGTTCGCCGTCTGCGGCAACCACGACCGCGTCGCGTACGCCGTCCACCCGCCGCAAGGCGCACTCGACTTCGGCGAGTTCGACCCGTATGCCATGGATCTGCACCTGCTGGTCGAGCCGCCCGAGGCAGGCCAGCTCGCCGTCGTCCAGTTCACGCACCAGGTCCCCGGTGCGGTACCAGCGGGCGCCGTCGACGTCCAGGAACCGGCCTTCGTCGTCCGCCGGGTCCAGATACCCGGGGAACATCTGGTTCCCGGTCACACAGAGTTCACCGTCGTGCACCAGATACCGCAGACCGGGATGGAACGTGCCGATGGGCACCATGCCGTTGACGCAGCGACCGGGCGAGCGCACCGGGTCCCAGCGGTGGACGGTGCAGGAGATGGTGAGCTCGGTGGGGCCGTACAGGTTCTCCACCGTGGAAGCGGGCGCGGCGCTCTGCCAGCACACGGCGTCGTGGGCCAGCAGCGGTTCCCCGCAGAACAGGCTCCAGCGCAGCGAGGGCATCGAGTCCGCCGCCAGTCCCCGCGGCCTGCGGGACAGCTGGGAGATCAGGCTGGGCGCGGAGAACCACACCGTGATGCCGTGGTCGGCGACGAACCGCTCCAGCGACGCGTAGGCCGTGGGGGGCACGCTCACCAGGGTGCCGCCCGCCCCCCAGGCGCCGTACAGGTCGAACACCGACAGGTCGAAGGTGAGGTCGAAGGTCTGTGAGAAGACGTCGCCCGGGTGGAAGCGGTAGCGGTCGTGGACGAACCGCAGATAGGCGTCCACGTTGCGGTGCAGCACCGGCACGCCCTTGGGGCGACCCGTCGAGCCCGAGGTGAACAGGATGTACGCCACGTCGTCGGGGTCCGCCGGGCGCCGCTCGGTCAGGGGTGCGTGGGGCGACGGCCACCGCACCACCGGGATGCGGTCCAGGACCCCGGCGAGGGCGGGCAGCACGGCCTCGCCCTCCGCGGCCACGATCAGCACGTCCACCCCGGCCGCGGTGATCATGTGCGCGGTGCGCTCCGCCGGGAAGGCGGGGGTGAGGGGGACGACGGCCGCCCCCGCGTAACCGGCGGCGAGATGGCCCGCGTACGCCGTCGCGGACCGGGCGGCCAGCAGGCCGACCCGGCGGGGCCGCCCGCCCGGCACGGCCGCCGTGACGGCACCGGCCAGGGCGAGGGCCCGCTCGTGCAGCTCCCCGTAGGTCACCCGGTCCGCCCCGGCCCGGAGCGCCTCGGCGCCCGGGCCGAGGGCGAGCCCCCGCAGGAACCAGCCGGTCAGCGTCCCGTCGGTCCGGTCGGCCGAAGCGGCATCCGCCGCCGCGCCGGGCGGGACGGCGTGCAGGGTGGTCATGCCGCACTCTGCAGAGCGCGCTCGATGTGCCTGTGGGTGACCTCGGCCTGCTCGAGTACCGCGAAGTGCCCGCCGGACAGGGTGTGCAGGGTCGACGGGCCGGTCGTCTCCCGCTGCCAGTCGGCCATGCCGGAGGCCAGCCCGCGGGGGTCGCCGTCGGCGGCCAGCGCGGTGATGGGCACGGTCAGCGGCGGTTCGGCACGGTACTGGTACGACTCCTTGACCGTGAAGTCTGCGCGGAACGGCGGCAGGATGAGCCGCAGGACCGATGGGTCCGTGAGCATCCACTCCGGGGTTCCGCCGATGCGCCGCAGCAGCGCGACCACCTCGTCGTCGCTCGCCCCCGTCATCCGCGGGTCGTCCTCGCCCTCGGTGGCCCAGCCGCCGCCGGGGGCCGGGCAGCCGGACACGATCAGATGGACCGGGTCCGGCCCCTGCCTGCGGCGGATCTCCCGGACCAGCTCGAAGGCGATCGTCGCGCCCAGACTGTGCCCGTACACGGCGTACGGGCGGCCTGCCCGACCCGCGGCCAGGTCGGCCAGGACGGCCTCCGCGAGGTCGGGAACCAGCAGGTCCATGGCGTCGTACGGGATCTCGCGCAACCGCGTCTCGCGGCCGGGCAGCTGGACCGGCCGGAGCGAGGCCGACCCGATCCGGCCGAACCAGGACCGGAAGGCGGAAGCGGAACCGCCCGCGTGCGGCAGGCAGTACAGCAGTGGGCCGTCGCTGCCCGGATGCTCGGCGAAGGGGAACCAGGCGCCGGCCGGCCTCCCCGCGCGGGACGCCTCGGCGGGCGCGGCAACCGTGTTCATGGCCTGACCTCCAGCCGTACGTAGCCGGGGGCGTCCTGCGTCTGGCTCAGGTCGGCGGCCAACACCACCCGGTCGCCCTCGCGGCTCACCTCGCGGAACCCGGCGAAGGCGTAGGTGATCTGCATCATCCGGTTGCGGCCGGTCTCCACGAAGTCGGCGGTCAGGCCGGCTCCGGCATCGCGGGCCAGGCGCATCAGATGGCCGAGCATCACCGAGCCGACGCCGCGGGACATCACCCGGCAGGACATCAGCAGCATACGCAGCCGCCAGTCCGGCGCGCCCTTCTCCACCAGGGCCAGGCCGATCTTGCCGTAGGAGCCGAAGCGGTCGGTGAGCTCGGCGACCAGCAGCAGGTGGTCGGGGGACTCGCGCAGCTCGTCCAGCTCGTCGTAGGAGTAGGTGCGGCCGGTGGCGTTGAGCTGGTTGGTGCGGACGGTGAGCTCCTCGGCCCGCTGGAGGTCCTCCCGGGCGGCCGGAGCGATGGTGAAGGCCATGTCCAGGCTGGCCAGGAACTCCTCGCTGGTGCCGGTGAAGTCGCTCTCCACCTCCTCCCTGGCGAGCTGGCTGTAGTACATCTCGCGGCGGTGCGCGGACTCGTCGGACACGAACCGGGGCCGGAACTCGTCGCGGAGCAGCTCGGTGTCGATGTCCGCGGCGTTGATCCGGGTCACCTCGGGCAGCGAGAACTCCATCTCGGCCAGCTCGAAGTCCTGGTCGTCGACGAAGGCGAACGCGTCCAGACCGAGGTTGAGCCGGGCGGCGATGGTCTTCACCGACTCGGACTTCGGGTTCCAGCCGATCTGCGGGCAGAGGAACATCTTCTCCAGGCCCAGTTCGCGGAGTTTGGCCATGGCGGTGTCATGGTCGTTCTTGCTGGCCACGGAGTGCAGGATGCCCAGCGCGTCCAGGCGGCGGATGTGTTCCACCACGCCGGGGCGCACGGTGACGTCACCGTCCTCCAGCAGCACCCCGTCCCACAGGGTGTTGTCGAGGTCCCACACCACGCACTTGATCCGGCCGCGCGCCGGCTTGCGGTACGGGTCCTCCGCCTGCTCGGCGGGCGGCGGCTGTATCGCTGTGGTCACAGCGTTCCTCCTGTTCCCGGCGTCCTCTCGCGGAACGCCTCGTCGGCGATGGTCAGCCGCTGGATCTCGTTGCTGCCCTCGATGATCTCGGTGACCTTGGCGTCCCGCATCAGACGGGCCACCGGGTAGTCGGGGGTCATGCCGTTGGCGCCGTGGATCTGCACCGCCTCGGTGGAGTGCCGGGCGGCGGCGGTCGACGCGAAGTACTTCGCCACCCAGGTGGCCATGATGGTCGACGGGTCCCCGTCGTCCTTGAGCTCCCCGGCCTGATGGCACAGCAGCCGGGCCGCCCGTACGTCGGTCACCATGTCGGTGAGCTTGGCGCGGATCAGCGGGAGTTCGCGCAGCGCGGTGCCGCCCACCGTGCGCCGGATGGCGTAGCCGGCGCTGGCCTCCAGGCATGCCTGGACGATGCCGACCGAGCCGCAGGCCACGCTGTACCGGCCCAGGTCGAGGGTGCCGCTGAGCACCATGCCGGAGGCGAAGGAGCTCGGGCCGAGCAGCGCGTCCGGCCCCAACTCCACGTTGTCGAAATCGATCTCGGCGAGCAGGGAGGCCCGGGTGCCGAAGATCTCGTTGATCGGTGTGACGCGCACCCCGGGGGTGTCCCTGGGGACGAGGAGCGCCACCATCGAGGTCCCGGTGTGGGCGAACACCAGGAAGAGGCCGGCGATCTGTCCGCCGGTGGTCCACTTCTTGCGGCCGTTGAGCAGCCAGCCGCCCCGGTGGGGGACGGCGGAGGTGGTGATGCCGGCCGCGTCGCTGCCCGCGCCCGGTTCGGACAGGCAGAACACACCGCGCACGCTGCCGTCGGCGAGCGAGGGCGCCCACCGCTCCACCTGTTCGGGCGAGCCCCAGCGCAGCAGGGCCCACGACAGCATGGTGTGCACGGTGAGCAGGGAGCGGACCGAGGAGCAGCCGCGGCCGACTTCCTCGTGCACCTCGCCCAGGGTCACCAGGTCGAGGCCCTGGCCGCCCAGGCGCTGGGGCAGGAACGGGGCCCACAGGCCCAGCGCGCCGAGGCGCTCCAGAAGCTCGCCGGGTACGTAACCGGCCTGGTCCCAGTCGTCGGCGTACGGGGCGACGAACTCGTCGACGAACGCGCGTACCGAAGCCCGGTCGACGGCCGGGCCACCGGTCCGCGTGTCGCCTGCCGGCGGCGACGCGACCGTGGTTGTCATGCTGATCCTCCTCGGTTCTCTCGTGTGCGCCGCCGGTCAGGCGGACGCGTCCAGCCGGCCGACGAGCGCCGACATCGCGTCGACGGTGCGGAAGTTGTCGATCCTCAGCTCGTCGTTGGGGACGGTGACGCCGAAGGTCTTCTCGATGAACATCACCAGTTCCATCGCGAAGAGGGAGTTGATGTAGCCGAGGGCGAAGATGTCCTGGTCCGGGGTGAGGTCGGCCTGCGGGAAGCGGCCGCGGACGAAGGAGGTGATGCGCTCGGCGGCGGTGAGGGCGACAGTGGTCATGATCGTTTACTCCTGGGTTCCGTAGGTATAGAAGCCACGGCCGGTCTTCCGGCCGTGCAGCCCGGCGTCCGTCATCTGCTTCAGCAGCGGGCAGGGGCGGTACTTGCTGTCGGCGTAGTGCTCGTAGAGCACCTCGACGCTGTAGAGGATCGTGTCGACGCCGATCAGGTCGGCGGTCTCCAGCGGGCCCATCGGGTGGCCGAAGCAGCCCCGGAAGACCTCGTCGACGGACTCGGCGGTGGCGACGCCCTCGTACACCAGGTACGCCGCCTCGTTCACAGTGAGCATGAGCACACGGTTGGAGACGAAACCGGACGCGTCCTTGACGTCGACGGCCCGCTTGCCGAAGCCGGCCAGGAACGTCCGGGTGCTCTCCACGGTCTCCGTGCTGGTGTGGAAGCCGGGGATCAGCTCCACCACCGGCTTGGCCGGCACCGGGTTCATGAAGTGGACACCCACGACGCGCTCGGGGTGGGAGCCGAGGGAGGCGACCCGGGTGATCGGAATCGCCGAGGTGTTCACGATCACGATCGCGGTCGGGGAGAGCACCCGGTCGAGCTCCTGGTGGACTCCCTTCTTGGTCTCCCAGTCCTCGGTGACGTTCTCGATCACGAAATCGGCCTTGACGAGGGCGTCCAGACCCACGGCAGTGGTGATCCGGCCGAGGATCTCGTCGGGGTCGAGGGTCGGGCCGCCCATCAGGCCGCTGAGACGGGCATTGCGGGCGATCACCGCCTTGGCGTCGGCCAGGTTCTCTTCCGAGACGTCCACCAGGACGGTCTCGAAGCCGTACTGTGCGAGGTTTTGCGCGACGCCTGTTCCCATGACGCCGGCGCCGACGACTCCTACGACGGTCATGCCACTGCTCTCCGTTTCTGTGATGGGTCGGGGGTGTGCGGGGTGATGCGGATGCGGTGAGGTGGGACGGGCGGGTGTGGTCAGGCCGTCCGGTGGCCGACCGGGCCGACCGGGCCGACTGGTGTCCCTACGCCCTGGACCACGCGGGCCAGCGCCTCGACCGTGGGGGCCTCGTACAGCACGCGGGGCGGCAGCTCGGCGTCCGGGAAGGAGCGGCGGAGCTGGGCCAGCACGGCGATACCAAGGAGCGAACTGCCGCCGAGCTCGAAGAAGTTGTCCAGCGATCCGACGGACTCCAGCTTCAGGTGCTCGCACCAGACCCCGGCGACGGCCTCCTCGGCCGGCCCCTCCGGCTGCCGGTACGGAGTCAGCAGGTCCGGCCTCGGGTGGCGCGTACCCGACGTGGTGCCCGCGACCGCCGGGGTGAGGACCGCCTCGACGGTGAAGCCGGTGCTGTAGCGGACGATGGTCGGCAGGTCCTGGGTGGACACCACCACGCGCGGCTCACCGGTGGCCAGGGCCCGCAGCAGGCACCGCCAGCCCTCGTCGAAGCCGATGCCGAAGGTCGCGCGGTGCTGGCGGAAGAACGACTGCAGTTCGTCGTCGTAGCCCGCCAGGCCGAAGTCCCAGGCGTTCCAGGTCCACTCGCCCCAGCTGATGGAGACCACCCGGCGGCCGCCCTGAGCGAGCCGCGCCGCCGCCGCGTCCAGATAGGCGTTGGCGGCACAGTAGTCGACCTGGCCCGGACCGCCGCCGGTGGCGGAGGTGATGGACGAGAACAGGACCAGGAAGTCCAGCTCCGTCTCGTCCGGCCCGCCGATCCCCAGCGCCTCGGTCAGGGCCCGCAGGCCGCCGACCTTCGGGGCGAGCACCAGCTCGGAGTCCTCCGGTTCCTTGAACTGGATCAGGCCGGTGCCCGCCACGCCGGCGGCGTGCAGCACGCCGTGCAGCGCGCCGAACCGCTCCCGGGCGGCGCCCACCGCCCGGCACATGTCGGCGGGGTCCGCCGCGTCGCCGCCCACGATCTCCACCTGGGCGCCCAGTGCGAGCAGCCCCAGCACCTGGCGGACCCGCTCGCGCACCGCGTCCTCGGCCTGCTCGGCGCCGGACGCGATGGCCTCCCATCGCTCGCGTGGCGGGAGCCCGCGCCGGCCCATCAGCACCAACCGTGCCCGGCAGGAACGGGCCAGCCGCTCCGCCATGGCCAGGCCGATCCCCCCCAGCCCGCCGGTGATCAGGTAGACGCCCTCCTCGCGCAGCAGGTCCTCCGCCACCGCCTCGGGGTCGGCCGGGGGCAGGGACTCGTACCGCGGGACCCAGCGCCGGGCGCCGCGCAGCGCCACCATCAGGTCGGCGCGGGGCCGGCGCAGCTCGGCGGCGACCGAGGCGGCCTGGACGCCGGGCAGCGCGTCGATCAGGCGGGTGCTGATCCCCGGATACTCCAGGGGAACCACCAGTGACGGACCGACCAGGGTGGCCGCGGCGGGGCGCACCTCCGTGCCGTCCAGCACCTGGTGGACACCCGCGGTGACCAGGTCGAGCTCCCAGTCGAGGCGGCCGAGTTCGTCGGCCACGCGGGCCAGCGCGACCACGGTGTGCAGACCGCGCCGCACCGTCTCGTTGTCGGTGCTCTCGTCGTCGGCGCCGGCGTCGCTGTCGTCGAGCGTCCAGAGGTGGACCACCCGCTCCAGCTCCAGCCCGCGTCCTCGCAGGTCCGTCAGGAGGTCCAGGGCGTCCTCGTGGCTGCCGGGGCGGACCGTGCGGTCGCCGTCGGGCAGTTCGGCGTGGCCGTCACCGGGCCGGACCGCGGTGACCGTCGCGCCGTCCCTCTCCGCGGCCCGGCGCAGTTCCGCCAGGATCCGCTCGGCAGCCGCACCGTCGGTGTAGACCAGCCAGTGGCCCGGCTGCCCCTCTGCGGGGGCGGGAGCGGCCGTCTGCCGCCACACCGGCTGCCACAGCCACTGCTCCTCCGGCAGCAACGGCACGCGTTCCAGGTCGGCGAAGGAGGTCGGCTCCTCCAGCGGCCCAGCGGACAGCGCCGGCGCGCCCGAGGCGGCACACGCCGTCGCGGCCCGGCCACCGGGCATCGGCGCGGGGTCGATCCAGTAGCGCTGGCGCTGGAAGGGATACGTCGGCAGCGGCACCCGGCCCGGCGTGGCGCCCTGGTGGAGCGCGGCGGTGGCGGGACCGGACCCGTGGTAGGCGGCCCAGTCGAGGTCGACGCCCGTCATCCAGAGCCGGGCGACGCACTCGGTGAGCACCAGGTCGGCGGGGCGGGGATCGCTCTGCGCCGGCAGGGTGGCGGTGATCAGTGGCCAGCGCTGCGGCGGGCAGTCGGCCCCGCGCACCATCGCGCCCAGCGACGGGCCCGGGCCGATCTCCACCATCGCCAGCTCCGGCTCGGCCAGCAACCGCTCCACCGCGTCCGCGAACCGGACCGTGCGGCACATGTGGGCGGCCCAGTAGCCCGGGTCGCACACCAGGGCGGCGTCGGCGACGTCGCCGGTGACGTTGGACAGGTACGGCAACGCGGGCGGGTTGAGGGTGACGTTCTCGGTCACCCAGGCGGTGAGCCGTTCGGCGAGCGGCGCCAGCATCCGGGAGTGGAAGGCGTGCGTGGTGCGCAGCGGCCTCGCCGGGACACTGTCCCGCGCAAGGTCGGCGATCAGCGACTCCAGTGCCTCGCAGGGCCCGGCCACCACCACGGCGGACAGTCCGTTCACCGCGGCGACGTCCAGTCCGCGCTCCGCCAGTCCGTAACGGTCGCGCAACTGCTCCGCGTTCAGCGGCACGGCCGCCATCGCGCCGCGTTCCGCCTCGCCGATCAGCCGTGCCCGGTGTGCGACCAGGGCGATCGCGTCCTGAAGCGACAGCACCCCGGCCAGGCAGGCGGCGACGTACTCGCCGAGGCTGTAGCCCAGCATCATCGAGGGCCGTACACCCCAGGCCAGGAACGTGCGTGCCAGCGCGTGGTCCACGGCGAACATCAGCGGCTGCACCACCTCGGTGCGCTCCAGCTCCGCCTCCCGCCCGTCGGCCGGACCGGTGGCCCGGCCCAGCAGGGCGGCAAGGTCGGGGCCCGCGCCCGGGCGGTCGCCGGTGAGCAGCCCGGTCAGATCGACGTCCGGCAGCTCCTTCGCCAACAGGTCCAGGCAGTGGTCGAGTTCGGCGCGGAACACCGGCTCGTGCCGGTAGAGGTCGCCGACCAAGCCGGGGTACTGCTCGCCGACCCCGGCGAAGAGGAACGCCACAGGCCGGCCGGAGACCGTCTCCACCCGGGACGCCACCGGTGTGTCGTCGTCTTCGCCGGAGAACACCGCCGCCGCGTGGGCGGTGCCGCCGACCACTGCCGCGCGCCGGTGCCCGAAGACCTTGCGCCCGGCCTGAAGGGTGAACGCCACGTCGGACGAACGCAGTTCGGGGTGCGCGGCCAGGTGCTCACCGAGCTCCCGCACCGCCTGGTCGGCGGCGGCCACGGACCGGGCCGAGACCACCAGCGGGTGGTGGCGGCGGATCTCCGGACCCCGGGCCGGCAGCGCGGGCGGCTCCTCCACCACGACGTGCACGTTGGTGCCTCCCATGCCGAGCGAGTTGAGCCCGGCGATGCGCGGTCGGCCGTCGGGGCCGGACCAGGCGGCGGTTGCGGTGTTGACGTAGAACGGGCTGTTCGCGAAGTCGATCTGCGGGTTCGGGCGGGTGTAGTTGAGGGACGCGGGGACCACGCCCTCGCGCACCGTGAGCGCCGTCTTGATCAGTCCGGCCGTGCCGGCGGCGTGGTTGAGGTGACCGATGTTCGTCTTCACCGCGCCGATCGGGATCGACCCCGGCCGGGCGGCCGGACCGAACGCCTGGGTGAGCGCGGCGACTTCGATCGGGTCGCCCAGCTCGGTGGCCGTGCCGTGCGCCTCCACGTAGCCGATCTCGTCGCTGGTGACCTGCGCGTCCACCAGCGCCGCGCGCACCGCCGCGGCCTGTCCGGCGACGCTCGGCGCGGTGTAACCCGCCTTCTGGGCGCCGTCGTTGTTCAACGCCGAGCCCCGGATGACCGCGTGCACGGTGTCCCCGTCGCGCAGCGCGTCGGAGAGCCGCTTCAGGACGACCACGGTCGCGCCGTCGCCGAACAGCGTGCCGGTGGCCTCCGCGTCGAAGGAGTGGACGTGGCCGTCGTGGGAGTCCATCCCGCCGGTCTGCCGCAGGTGTCCCTTGCGGTCCGGTACGGCCACGGACACGCCGCCGGCCAGCGCCGTCTCGCACTCCCCGGCCCGCAGGCTGCGCACCGCCGTGTGCACGGCCACCAGCGAGGTGGAGCAGAACGTCTGCACGGCCACGCTCGGCCCGTCGAGGTTGAACAGGTACGACACGGACGTGGTCAGCGCGTCCTTGTCGTTGCTCATGATCAGCTCGTACGGGTTGACGTCGCCGTCCGCGACGAGCTGCGGCAGCATGCCGAGCAGGTAGGTGCTGAGGTTCGAGCCGCCGAACACGCCGACCCGGTCGCGGTACCCCTCGTGGGCGTAACCGGCATGCTCCAGTCCCTCCCAGCAGACCTCCAGGAAGAGCCGCTGCTGGGGGTCGGTGAGCGCGGCCATGCGGGGGCTCATCCCGAAGAACCCTGCGTCGAACCCGGCGATGTCGTCCAGGACCGGGCGGGCCGGCACGTAGTCCGGGTCGTTGGCGAGGTCCGGATCCACACCCGCCTCGATCAGCTCCTCCGGGCTGAAGAAGGTGACCGACTCGACGCCGTCGCACAGGTTGCGCCAGAACTCCACCACGTCGCCCGCGCCCGGGAAGCGGCCCGCCATGCCGATGATGGCGATCCGGCGGTCCAGTTCGTCGGCGTCGGGCAGCTCGGCGGTGGCGGCGGTCCTCGCCACCGGGGCGGACGGCTCGGCCCGCGCGGCGGGTACGGCCTCGACCGGTGCCGCCGGGCGTACGGGCACGGCTGCCGGTGCCGGGGCGGCGGTGACCGGGCGGGGGCCGCCCGCGTCGAGGACGTCGGCCAGGCCCCGTACGGTCGGCGACTCGAACAGGGCGACCGTCGGCACCGCCACCCCGAAGCGTTCCTTGACCGTGGCCAGCATCTGCAGGGCCAGCAGCGAACTTCCGCCCAGGTCGAAGAAGTTGTCCCGGATGCCGACCGGCTCGATGGCCAGGACCTCGGTCCACAGCGCGGCCAGGGCGCGCTGGGTCGCGGTGACCGGGGAGACATACGGCTGGGGCAGTTCCGGGCGCGGGAAGGTGGCCGCCGGGACCGCGGGCGCGGTGGGCCGGGCCGCCGCCGGCCGGGGCAGCCGGTCGCCCAGACCGCCCGCGGCCACCACCACGGACCGGGCGGCCCGGGTGAACAGCCCGTCGAACGCGGTGAGTGCCTGCTCGACGGTCATGGCGTGCGCGGTCATCGCGGCGCGGAACGGCCCCTCCAGACGTTCCAGGGTCGGGGCCCAGGTGTCCCAGGCGGCGGAGATCCAGCGGGTGGCGTCGCCCGCCGCACCCTCGGCGTGGGCGGCGAGGGCCGCGTTGGCCGTCGCGTAGCCGCCGAAGGCCAAGCCGCCGAGGTGGGCCGAGGTGGAGGAGAACACCACGCACCAGCGCGGAATGCCGTCGGCGGGCAGCTCCCGCAGCACCGCCCGCAGGGTGCGCGCGCCGTCCACCTTGGCCTCGAAGTGGCGCCGTACCGTCTCCTCGTTCAGGGCGCTCAGCGGGAGGAAGGTGTCCTGCGCGGTGTCAGCGGCGGCGTGCACCACGCCGTCGAACGTCCCGCCACCGTCGGTGAACAGGGTACGTACGGCGGCCTCGTCGGTGACGTCCAGCCGCACCGCGTGGACCTCGGCGCCGAGCGCGGACAGCTCCTCGACCGCCCGCCGGCGCGGGTGAGCCGGGTCGTCCGGGAGCCCGGAGCGGCCGGCCAGGACGACCGAACCCGCGCCGCCGCGCACCAGGTGCCCGGCGACGAGGAGGCCGACGTCACCGAGACCGCCGGTGATCAGGTAGCGGCCACCGGCACGCACCGCTCCGTCGGCCTCGGCGGCCGAGCCCGCGCCGTCGGCGCCTCCCGGGACGGCCGGGACGTAGGAGGGGCGGTGGCGGCGGCCGGACCGGTACGCCGTCAGCGGGTCCGCGGCTACCCTGCGCAGCTCGGCGAGCAGGTGCGCGGCGGCCTGTGCGGGCTCCGCCGCCGGGTCGAGGTCCACGCCCCGGCTGTCGAGGCCGGGGTACTCCTGCCCGGCCACGACCGGGAGGGCCGCGAGGGCGGCCTGGGCGGGGTCGGCGCTCTCCCCGTTGGATACGGCCCGCGCGCCCCGGGTGGCGAGCACCACCCGGTCCGTGCCGGGCAGGCCCGCCCAGGAGGACAGGAACCGGGAGGCGGCGAGCACCGCGTCACCAGGCTCCCGCGCGTCCAGCGAGGCCAGGTGAACGACGGTCAGCGGGCCCTCGGCCGGAGCCGTCGCGGCCTCGGCCTCCGCGTCCTCGTTCACCAGAGCGACGTCGGCCACGCCGGCGGCGCGCAGCAGGCCGGCCAGGGCGTCGGCGACACCGTGGCGGTCCCGGCTGAGGACGTAGCGGCCGGTGAGACCGGCGTCGGCGGCGGCCGCACCGTCCTCGTCGGGCGTCCAGCGGGGGGTCAGCAGCGTGACGTGGCCGGAGTCCTGCGGCGCGGAGCCGTCCAGGGCCGGCCGAGGCGTGCCGACGCCTCCGGTGGGGGCGGCGGGCGGGTCGATCCAGTAGCGCCGGCGCTCGAACGGGTAGCCGGGCAGACCGACCCGGACGGCGTCCCGGCCCTGGGCGTAGGTGTCCCAGTCGACGGGCGCGCCGGCCAGCCAGAGCCGGGCCACGGCCTCGGCCAGCGCCAGGTCGGCGTCGGCGGCCGTCTCGGGCAGCGCCTCGACGACCCGTTCCCGCTGCTCGGCCGTCAGACCGGACAGGTCGGCCGTGCCCAGCACCAGCAGGACGCGTTCCTCGTCGGCGAGCAGCTCGGCGAGGGTGTCGCCAGAGCCGGTGTGCGCCACCGCGGTGGACCCGAGCGCCTCCAGGGCGGCGGCGGGCGGGAGCGCCTCGGACAGGCGGTCGGTGACGAGCCGTCCCGAGCCCCGGCCGGCGTACGCGGCGGGCGTGACGCCCCAGGAGCGCAGCAGCGCCGTCAGCGCGTGGGCCACCGTGAAGGAGGCCTGCGCGTCGTTCGGGTCGGCCGACTCGGCTCCGCCGGGCGCCGTGCGGCACGCGTCCAGGGCGGTGCGGAACGCGGGCTCGCGCGCGGCCAGTTCGCCGGCGTCGCGCAGGCGGATCGGGCCGTCGGACAGGTACAGGGTGACCGGCCGGTCCGTACGGCCCTGCTGCCGGCCGAGGTACGCGCCCTCGTGGATGCCGCGGGCCGCGTCCCGCGCCGAGCGGGCGACCAGGGCACGGCGGTGGGTGAGGACGGCGCGCCCGGTGTGCAGGGTGTGGGCCACGTCGGCCAGCGGGACGGGCTCCGTCTCCAGGCGGGCGGCCAGGCGCTGTCCCGCCTCGTCGGCGGCCGTGGCGGTCCGCGCCGACCACACCAGCAGCTCGGGACGCCCCGAGGACGGCGCGGCGCCGGCGCGCACCGGCCGCTCGGGCGCCTCTTCGATCACCACGTGGGCGTTGGTGCCGCCGATGCCGAAGGCGCTGACGCCGGCACGCCGGGGGCTCTCGCCGCGCGGCCAGGGCCGGTTCTCGGTGACGACCTCCAACCGGGCGTCACCGGAGAGGAGTTGTGGGTTGGGTGTGGAGTGGTTGAGGGTGGCGGGGATTTCCTCGTGGTGCAGCGCGAGCGCAGCCTTGATCAGTCCGGTGACGCCCGCCGCCCGGTCGAGGTGGCCGACGTTGCTCTTCACCGAGCCGAGCAGCAGCTCCTCGCCCGCGAACACCTGCTGGAGCGCGGCGAGTTCGGCCGCGTCACCGAGGGCCGTACCCGTGCCGTGGGCCTCCACGTAGGTGATGTCGCCGGGCTCCAGCCCGGCGGCGGCCAGCGCCTCGGCGACCACCTCGGCCTGTCCGCTGACGCCGGGCGCGGTGAAACCGACCTTGCGGCCCGCGTCGTTGTTGACCGCCCAGCCCCGGATCACCGCGTAGACGCGGTCCCCGGCCTCCAGCGCGTCCTCCAGGCGGCGCAGCGCGACCACGCCGACGCCGTTGCCCAGCAGGCTGCCCTGCCCGGAGGCGTCGAAGGCGCGGCACTCGCCGTCGGGGGAGCTGATGCCGCCGGCCTGGTATAGGTAGCCGGTGTCGCCCGGCACCGTGATGGCGACGCCGCCGGCCAGGGCGAGGTCGCACTCGAACGCGGCGAGGCTGGTGGCGGCGGCACAGACCGCGACCAGCGAGGTCGAGCAGTAGCTCTGGATGCCGTAGGCGGGGCCCGACAGGCCGAGGGCGTGGGCCACCCGCAGGGGCAGCGAGTCCTTGTCGTTGGCCAGGCCCATGGCCAGTTCGCCGACCTGCTGGGCGACCCCGGCCGGAACCAGGTTGTGGTTCATGTAGCTGCTGATGGCACAGCCCGCGAACACCCCGATCGAGCCGTCGAAACGGGCCGGGTCGCAGGCGGCGTCCTCCAGCGCGTGCCAGCTGTGCTCGAGGAACAGCCGGTGCTGCGGGTCGAGGATCTGCGCCTCCTTCGGGTTGATCCCGAAGAAGCCCGCGTCGAACAGGTCGACGCCGTCGACCACCGCCCCCGCCTTGACGTAGTCGGGGTCGTCCAGCAGGTGCTGCGCGACCCCGGCGGCACGGAGCTGCTCGTCGGTGAACCGGGTGATGCCGGAGCGGCCCGCCCGGACATTGGCCCATAGTTCGGCCGCGTCGGCGGCCTTCGGGAAGCGCCCCGACAGGCCCACCAGGGCGATGTCGGTCGGAGCGACCTCGATCGGATGCTCGGTCATGTCGTCCGTCCTCGTCCTCATCGGTTCCGCGTCAGGGGGCTCTGGGCGTCGCGGGCTCGGCGCCTTCGCCGGCCCCTCGCGGAGCCGAGGTCCTGTGCTGTGGTCACGGCGGTCGCCGTCGTGGCGCCTTCCAGCGCTGCCGCCAGTTCGGCGACGGTGGGGTGCGCGAAGAGCAGGGCGGGCGGGAAGCTTCTCTCCGTCTCCTGCTCGGTCGCGGTCATCACGGCCAGCCCCACCAGGGAGTTGCCGCCCAGGTCGAAGAACGGGTCGTGGACTCCGACCTGGTCGATGCCCAGGTGCCGGCCCCAGATCTCGGCCAGGGCGCGCTCCAGGGCGGTGCGCGGCGCGACGTAGTCGGCGCGCAGCGCGGGGCGCGGGAAGCGGGTCCGGTCCGGCGCGGCGGCCGCGCCGGTCACCTCGTCCAGCGCGGTGACCTCGTCCCAGGCGCGCATCCCCTCGGCCAGCGCGTGGCGGACGGCGAGCACCGGGCCGTGGGCCGTGCCGGCCAGCCGGTCCAGCAGCGCACAGCCGCCCTCGTCGGTGAAGCCGTAGGTCTCGCGGTGCTCGCGCACCCTGGCGGCCAGGGCGCTGCCGGGGCCCTCCGCCTGCCAGTCGTCGTGCTGCCAGGGCCCCCAGGCCACGGTCAGCACCCGGGTGGTGGGCGCGGCGGCCGACAGCGCCGACGCGTAGGCGTCGAGGACGCTGTTGGCGGCGCAGTAGTCGCCCTCGCCGATCCCGCCGAACACGGTGATCGCCGACGAGTACAGCACCAGCAGCTCCGGGCGGTCCGCCTCCGGCACGGCGGGACTCACCAGCTCGGCGAGCGGGCCCATCGCCAGCACCTTGGGCGCGAGGACCGGCCGGGAGCCGCCGGGCGTCATCCGGAACGTCATGCCCCGCGCGGGCAGACCGGCCGCGTGCAGCACCCCGTGCGGTGCACCAAGGCGTTCCCGGCACGCGGCCAGCGCGCGCCGCAGTTCGCCCGGCACGCCCACGTCGGCGGTGAGCAGCAGCACCTCGGCGCCGGCCGCCTCCAGCTCGGCGACGTCCCGCAGGCTGTGTGCGGCCCGGCCCTTTGGCTCGGCCGCCGCGGCGGCCCGCAGGTCGGTGCGGCCGACCAGGGCGAGGCGGCGCACCCCGGACCGCACCAGGTGCCGGGCGAGCGACAGGCCCAGCCCGCGGGTGCCGCCGGTGATCAGGTAGGTGCCGTCGGCACGGAACGCCGGGGCGGTCGGGGTCGAAGGGGCCGTGGAGTCCGGCGCGGGCAGGTCGACGGCCGCCCAGTCCTGGCGCAGCCGCCGGCCTCGCCGCCAGGCGGCCAGGGCGTGGTCGGAGGAGGTCCGGGAGCCGGCGCCCGCCGCCCGGGCCAGCTCGGCGAGCAGGACGGCGGCGGACGCGTCGGCCGGGGCCTCCGGGTCGAGGTCGACGCCCTGCCAGCCCAAGCCCGGGTACTCGGCGCGGGCCACCCGGGCCAGGCCGTGGGCGAGGGCCCGCTCGGGGGCCGTGCAGTCGCGGCCGATGACCTCGGCCGCGCCGGCCGTGGCCGTGACCAGGACCGCCCCGTCGGTGCCGGCAAGGAGACCGAGGACCTGCACGGTCAGTAGCAGCGCGTCGAAGCCGTACCGGATCGCGGCGGTCAGTTCGGCGTCGGTGGCGAACGGCGGGGTGCGCACCGGCTCGCACAGGCTCCACAGGTGGGCGACGTGCAGGCGGCCGGGGCCCAGGGCGCGCGCGGCGGCCAGCGCCTCCCGGTGATGGTCCGGGTTCTCCGGGTCGATCACCAGCCGGCGTCCGTCGCGCCGCCGCTCCGTGCCGGGGACGACCTCCAGCACCGGCGTTCCGGCGGCCTCGGCGAGGTCGGCCAGGCGGGTGCCGACGCCGTCCGGGTCCGCGAGGACCAGCAGCGGGCCGTCCAGCGGTCCGGGTGCGGCGAGGAGAGCGGCGGGCGCGGTGACGTCCGGCTGCCAGGCCGGGGCGTAGCAGTGGTCCGCGGGCGCGAGGCCCGTGAGGTCCGCGGCGGCCTGCGCGAGGAGCGGGCCCTCCGGCCAGTAGCGGGTGCGCCGGAACGGGTACGAGGGCAGCGGGACCAGGCGGCCCGCGCCGCGCCCGAGGGCCGTCCGGTCGAGGTCGGCTCCGCGCTCCCAGAGGCGGCCGCAGGTCTCCAGCAGGTGGGCGCGCTCGTCGGGCCGGTCGTCGGAGGACCAGCGGGCGGGCAGGGTGCCGGTGATGAGCGGGCCGTCGGCGGCCTCGGCGTGCTGGCGCAGCAGTCCGCCGAGGGTCTGCCCCGCGCCCAGTTCGACATAGGCGCCGAGGTTCAGCCCGGCGCAGGCCCCCAGGCCGTCGAAGAAGCGGACCGGGCTGGTGAGGTGGTCGGCCCAGTAGCCGGGGTCCATGGCCTGCTCGGCGGTGAGCGGAGTGCCGGTGACGTTGGAGACCACGGTGACAGTGGGAGGCCTGCGCTCCACCGAGGCCACCGCGCGGGCCAGTTCGTCGCGGGCGGGGGCGAGCAGGGAGGAGTGGAAGGGGTGGGCGGAGCGCAGCGGCCGGGCGGGCAGACCCGCCGTGGTGAGGTGGGCGGCGGCCGCGGTCACGTCCTCGGGCGGGCCGCTGAGCACCGTCATGTAGGGGCCGTTGAGCGCCGCGACCTCCACCGCGAGCCCCGCACAGGCGAGTTCGGCCTCGACGCGGTCGGCGGGGGCGGCGACGGCGAGCATGCCGCCCGGCGGCGCGGCCTCGATCAGGCGGGCGCGCCTGGAGACCACCCACAGGGCGTCCTCCAGGGTGAACACCCCTGCCAGGCAGGCCGCGACGTACTCGCCGAGGCTGTAGCCGACCAGCACGTCGGGGTGGACGCCCCAGCTGTTCAGCAGCTCGGCGAGGGCGTACTCCACGGTGAACAGCAGCAGGTGGGAGGTGACCGCCCGGTGGTCCGGGTCGTCCGCCGCCGGGGCGGCCTGGCGCAGCAGGTCCCCGGCGGGCGCGGGCGGCTCCGGCTCGGCGTGGAAGACGGCGCGCAGGTCGATGTCGCAGCGCCCGGCGGCGATGCCCGCGCACCGGTCGACGGCGGCGGCGAAGGCGGGCTCGCGGCGGTAGAGGTCTTGGCCCAGGCCCCGGTACTGGTCGCCGACGCCGGGCAGCAGGAACGCGATCCTCGGGGCCTCCTTGGCGGCGCGCACGCCGGGTTCGCGCCCGGCCCGCTCCAGCAGGCGGGCGGCCTGTTCGGCGTCCTCGGCGGCCACCGCACGCCGGTACTCCAGGGTGCCGCGCCCGGCGCGCAGGGTGTGGGCCAGGTCGGCGAGCGGTGCCCGTCCCGCGGCCCGGGCCAGGTCGCCGAGCAGGGCGCGCAGGGCGTCGTCGTCGGCGGCGGATACCAGCAGCAGTTCGGCCGCGCCGGAACCGTCGGCTGTGTCGGGGCCGCCCGCGGCCTCGTTGGCGGCGGGGGCGGCGACCACGACGTGCGCGTTGGTGCCGCACCAGCCGAAGGAGCTGACCCCGGCGAGGCGGAGCTGCCCGGCGGCGGCCGGGAGCGGCTGGGCGGTGGTGACGGGCAGCAACCGGTCCTGCGCCTGGGCCGTGGGCGAGGGCTGCTCCATGTTCAGGTTGGGCGGGACCGTCCCGTGCTTCAGGACCAGGATGGTCTTGACCAGTCCGGCCATGCCGGCCGCCGACTGGGTGTGCCCGATGTTGGTCTTGACCGCCCCGACGAGCAGCGGGTCGTCGGCCGCACGCTGGCCGAACACGTCGCCGAGCGCGGAGAGTTCGATGGCGTCGCCGAGCCGGGTCGCGGAGCCGTGCGCCTCGACGTACGACACGTCCTGCGGGGTCGCTCCGGCGGCGGCCAGCGCGCGGCGGATCACGTCCACCTGCGCCGCGCGGTTGGGCGCGGTGAGGCCGTTGCTGCGGCCGTCCTGGTTGACGGCGGTGCCCCGGATCACGGCGTGCACCGTGCGCCCCTGGGCGACCGCGTCGGACAGCCGCATCAGGACGACCACTCCGGCGCCCTCGCCGAGGGCGTAGCCGTCGGCCCGGGCGTCGAAAGTCCGGCACAGGCCGTCCCGCGACAGCATGCCCGTGGCACAGGCGTTGACGTACATGTCGCGGTGGATCATCAGGAAGCCGCCGCCGACCACGGCCGTCGTGCACTCGCCGCGGCGCAGCGCCGCCCCGGCGAGGTGCACGGCGACCAGCGAGGAGGAACACGCGGTGTCCACCGTCATGGTGGGACCGCGCAGGTCGAAGTGGTAGGCGATCCGGCCGGCGGCCACGCTCAGCGACGCGCCCTGCCCCCCGTACGGGTCGTGGACCGTGGACAGGCCTTCGCGCTCCTGCTGGATCCGCCCGTACTGCAGGGTGTCGGACAGGCCGATCATCACCGCGGTACGGCTGCCCGCCAGGTCGGCGGGCGGCAGCCCGGCGTCCTCCAGGGACTCCCAGGTCAGCTCCATGAGCAGCCGCTGCTGCGGGTCCATCCGCAGGGCCTCGCGCGGGGACGCGCCGAAGAACGAGGCGTCCCACCCGGCGATGTCGTCGAGGTAGCCGCCCCGGGTGGTGTAGACGCCGTCCGTCTCCCGCAGCGCGGCCAGGTCGAAGCGCCCGTCCGGCACGTCGTCGACGACGCCGGTGCGGCCGTTCGACAGCAGGTCCCAGTACCTGTCGACGGACGGTGCGCCGGGGAACCGGCACGCCATGCCGACCACGGCGAGCGGTTCGTTGGCGGCGGCCTCACGGCGGCGCGCCTCGGCCAGGTCGGCGGTGGCCTTCTTCAGATATTCCCGGAGTCTGTCCTCGCCTGCCATCTTCCTGCTTCCTGCTTTCTGCCTCGGGTGTCGCCCGGATCGGCCCGGGGCGGTACCGGAGGGCCTGGGGTACTGGGACCGGGGGCGGCCACGGGGGCCGCCCCCGCCGGGTCATGACTGGGCGTCGATGAAGGCGAAGAGCTCCTCGTCGGTCGCCTCGTCCAGGACCGCGGACGCCATGCGCGAGGGGCCGGTGTCGATGCCCAGGTGGTGGAGCGCCGCGCACAGGGTGTCGACCATGCGTTCCCGCAGCTCGGGCAGGGCGGCGTCGAACTCGCCCGTGATGCGGCGCAGGGTCCGGTCGAGCTCCGCCACCGGGTCCGGTGCCTCGGGGACCAGCAGGCCCGCCAGGTGGCCGGAGAGCGCGTCGATCGTCGGGTGGTCGAAGACCAGCGTCGGGTCGAGGTCCAGCGCGGCGTCCGCCTTGAGCCGGTTGCGCAGCTCCACCGAGGTCAGGGAGTCCAGGCCCAGGTCGAGGAAGGGGGCCGTACGGTCCAGGGACTCCGGCGAGCCGTGTCCCAGCACCGCCGCCACATGGCCTCGTACGGCGGCGACGACCGCCTCGTGGGCCTCCTGCCCGGTCAGTTCCCGCACCCGGGCGGCCAGGGCTCCGCCGGCCGGGCCCTGCCTGGACCCGCTCCCCGCGGAGGCGGTCCGCCGCACGCCCTTGACCAGGCCGCGCAGCATCCGCGGCACCCTCGCGCCGTCCTCCACGGCGGCCCGCAGCCCGGCGGGATTCCACCGGGAGGCGATCACCAGCGTGTCGCCGTCGGGGTCGGTGAGCACGGTGTCCAGCAGCCGCAGGCCCTGCGGCTCGCTGAGCGCCGCGATCCCGGCCCGGGCCAGGCGCGCCTTGTCGGCGGCGGTCAGGTGGGTGCCCATGCCCGACGTCGACCACAGGCCCCAGGCCACCGACACCGCGGGCAGACCCCGCGCCCGGCGGTGCGCGGCCAGGGCGTCGAGGAAGGTGTTGGCCGCGCCGTAGGTGCTCTGCCCCGCGTTGCCGAGCACACCCGCCAGGGAGGAGAAGAGGACGAACGCGCGTACCGAGGGCAGATGGGCCGTCAGCTCGTGCAGCACCCACGCCGCGTCGGTCTTGGGCCGCAGCACCCGCTCCAGACGCTCGGTGGTCTGCCGGGTGAGCAGGCCGTCGTCGAGGACGCCGGCGGCGTGCAGGACACCGGTCAGCGGCCGGTCCGCCGGGAGCGAGCCGAGCAGCGCGGCGAGGGCGCCACGGTCGGCCGCGTCACACGCCTCCATCCGGACCGTCGCGCCCAACGCGGTGAGGGAGGATGCGAGTTCGTCCGCCCCCGGGGTGTCCGCGCCGCGCCGGGAGGTGAGCAGCAGATGCCGTACCCCGTGCCGCTCCACCAGATGGCGGGCGACGATCGCGCCGAGGCCGCTGAGGCCGCCGGTGACCAGGACCGTGCCCTCGCCGAGACCGGCGTCCTTAGCGCCCGGAGCAGCGGTCCGCCGGGCTATACGGGGGACCAGCGCCCGGCCGTCACGGATCATCAGCTGCGACTCGTCCGCGTCCGAGGCGGCGGCCAGCAGCGCCCGCGCCGCGGCGTCGACGCCGCCGGCGGCATCCGTGCCCTGCTCGCCGGTGATCCCGGCGAGCAGGAAACGGTCCGGGTGCTCGGCCTGCGCGGCCCGCACCAGCCCCCAGACGGCCGCGGTGTCCAGCCGGTCCGGGTCGGCGGCCACCACCAGGCGGGAGCCGTCGAACCGATCGTCCGCGGCCCACTCCCGCACGGTCTCCAGCACCCGTCCGGTGATCTCCCGTACGGAGACGGGCAGTTCGGCCTCGGTGAGCGACGTGGCGAGCACGTGGCAGTCGAACAGCACGAAGTCGGGTGCGCTGCCCGCCGAGGCGAGCGCGTCCAGGTCGGCGTGGGCGGGAAGGCCGTCGTCGGCCGGGTCGCCGAGCCGTGCCCAGCGCCGATCCCCGGCCGCCGGGGCAGAGGGGAGCGGGGCCCAGTCGAGGCCGTAGTGGCCCGAGCCGCCCTGGCCGCCGACGGCGGCGGCCAGGGCGGCCGGGTCGACCGCGCGGACCATCAGGTTCTCGGCGGCGACCACGAGCGCGCCCTGCTCGTCGGCGGCGGTCAGCGACATCTGGTCCCCGTCCGCGCCGATGGTCATCCGTACCCGCAGCGTGGTCGCCCCGGCCGTGGTCAGCCGCAGCCCGCGGAAGGCGAACGGCAGCCGCAGCTGGTCCGAGTCGCTCTCCAGCACGTACGGGTGGAACGCGGAGTCGAGGAGCACCGGGTGCAGGGCGAACCCGGTCTGCTCGGCCGCCTCCGGCACCTCCACCTCGACCAGCAGTTCGTCGCCGCGCCGCCACGCCGACCGGACACCCCGGAACGACGGGCCGTACTCGTAGCCGAGGGACGCCAGCCTTTCGTAGCCGCCGGTCAGGTCCACCGGGGAGGCACCCGCGGGGGGCCAGACGGCCGCCCAGGCGCACACGTCGCTGCCCTCGACGTCCTCGGTGGCGCTGCCGGAGGCGTGCCGGGTCCAGGGGGCCTCGCTGTCCGAGCGGGCCAGCACCTGCACCGAGCCGTCCGCGCCGATCACGACCCGCAGGTCCAGCGGGCCGCGCCGCGGCAGCGGCAGCGGTGCCTCGAAGGTCAGCTCCTCGATCCGGCCCCGTCCGGCCCGCGCGGCCGTCTCCGCGACGACGTCCAGCAGCGCGGTGGCCGGGACGATCGGCGTGCCGGCCACCGTGTGGTCGGCCATCCAGGGCAGGTCGTCGGCGGTGAAGCGGCCCGTGGTGACCAGCCCGCCGTCGTCCAGCTCGACCGCCGCCGACAGCATCGGGTGGGACACGCCGGTGAGTCCGAACGCCTCGGCGTCCAGCCGGGGTTCGGGACCGTTGAGCCAGTACCGCTGGGTGTGGAAGGCGTAGGTGGGCAACTCCACGGAGCGGCCGCCCGTGGCCTGCGCGGCCCAGTCGACCGGCGCTCCGCCCGCCCACGCCTCGGCGAGCGCGGTGAGCAGGGCCTCCGGCTCCCCGAGGCTGCGGCGGGAGACGGCGGTGACCACCGCCCCGGTGTCGGGCAGCGAGGTCCTGATCATCCCCGACAGCACGGGACGCGGTCCGATCTCCAGGTACAGACCGGTCCCGGCCTCGTCGAGCCGGCCGGCCATGGCGGCGAAGCCGACCGTGCCGCACACCTGGTCCACCCAGTAGTCGGGGTCGGTCCAGTCGCGGTCCGGCCCCAGGTTGGTCTCCCGGGCGAGGGTGGGCGAGCGGAAGGTGAGGGTGGCCAGCTCGGCGGCGAACTCCGCCAGCATCGGCTCCATCAGCGGCGAGTGGAAGGCGTGGCTCACGGTCAGCCGTGCGGTGCGCCGGCCGCGCTCCGACCAGTGGGCGGCGATTGCCGCGCAGGCCTCCGCGTCACCGGAGACGACCACGTCGCCCGGGCTGTTGACGGCGGCGATCCCGGCCCGGCCCTCCAGGCCCACCAGGCTCTCCGCGGCCTCCTGCGGGCTCGCGGAGATCGCGAACATGGCGCCGCCGGCGGGCAGTCGCTGCATCAGCCGGGCCCGTGTGGTCACCATGCGGGCCGCGTCGGCCAGGTCCCACACCCCCGCCACATGGGCGGCGGCGATCTCGCCCACCGAGTGCCCGGCGACCCGGTCCGGGGTCACGCCCAGCGAGCCCAGCAGCCGGAAGGCGGCGACCTGGTACGCGAAGAGCGCGGGTTGCGTGTAGTACGTGCGGTCCAGCTCGGCGGCCTCCTCGGTGCCCGGCTCGGCCCACATGACCTCGCGCAGCGGCCGCTCCAGGTACGGGTCGACGGCCGCGCACACCTCGTCGAGCGCCGTGGCGAACACCGGGAACGCCCGGTACAGGTCGCGGCCCATCCCGGTCTGCTGGCCGCCCTGCCCGGTGAACAGGAACGCGGTGCGCGTGCTGCCCTGGGGCGCCGCCCCGTGCGGGACCGGGCTGCCGTCCTGACGCCGGGCGAACGAGGAGAGCAGCTCCAGCAGTTCCTCCCGGTCGCGGCCGACGACCACCGCGCGGCAGTCGAACGGGCGGCGGGCGGTGAGCGAGTGCGCGACGTCCAGCGCGCTCACCGCGGGACGCTCCGTGAGGTGCCGGTGCAGCCGCTCCGCCTGGCCGCGCAGCGAGACGTCGGTGGCGGCGCTCAGCACCCAGGCGTACGGCGCGGCAGCGGAACCCGGCGCGTCCGCGGCGGACTCCGGCTGCGGTTCCGGTTCCTCCAGGATGACGTGGGCGTTGGTGCCGCTGATGCCGAACGAGGAGACGGCGGCGCGGCGCGGCGCGTTCTCGCGGGCCGGCCAGGGCTGCTCCTCGGTCAGCAGGCTGACCACTCCGGAGGACCAGTCGACCTGGCGGGTGGGCTCGACGACGTTGATCGTGCGGGGCAGCACACCGTGCCGCATCGCCATCATCATCTTGATCATCCCGGCGACGCCGGACGCGGCCTGGGTGTGCCCGAGGTTGCCCTTCACGGAGCCCAGCCGCAGCGGCGGCAGCTCCTCGGGGCGTTCGCGGCCGTAGGCGGCGAGGACCGCGTTGGCCTCGATGGGGTCGCCCAGCGGCGTGCCGGTGCCGTGCGCCTCCACCGCGTCGACGTCGGCGGCGGTGAGCCGGGCGTCGGCCAGGGCCCGCGCGATGACCCGCTCCTGGGCGGGACCGCTCGGCGCGGTCTGGCCGTTGCTCGCTCCGTCCTGGTTGACGGCGCTGCCCCGGACGATCCCGTAGATACGGCGGCCGTTGCGGCGCGCGTCGGAGAGCCGCTCCAGCACGACGACGCCCGACCCCTCGCCCCACGCGGTGCCGTCGGCGTCCGAGGAGAAGGGCTTGCAGCGGCCCGACGGCGACAGGCCCCGCTGACGGGAGAACTCCACGAAGGCGTCCGGCGTCGCCAGCACGGTGACACCGCCGGCCAGGGCCAGCGAGCATTCCCCGGACCGCAGTGACCGCACCGCCTGGTGCACCGCCACCAGCGAGGAGGAGCAGGCGGTGTCGACGGTGACCGACGGCCCCTCCAGGCCGAAGATGTAGGAGACCCGGCCGGAGAGCATGCTCGGCGTGCTCGACACCATCAGGGTGCCGTCGACCTCGGCCGGGGTGGCCCCGGCGAACCGGGCCGAGTAGTACTCGTACATCATCCCGGCCCAGACGCCGGTGTTGCTGCCCCGCAGCGTCGACGGGGCGATGCCGGCCCGCTCGAACGCCTCCCACGCGGTGGCCAGGAAGAGGCGGTGCTGGGGGTCGATGCCGAGTGCCTGACGGGGGCCGATGCGGAAGAACGCGGCGTCGAACTCCCCGGCGTCGTGCACGAATCCACCGCGTGTGGTGTACGTGGTGCCGGGCTTGGCCGGGTCCGGGTCGTAGACCTTCGCCGCGTCCCAGCCCCGGTTGTCCGGGAACTCGCTGGTGGCGTCCGTACCGTCGGCCACCACCCGCCACAGGTCGTCGGGGCTCTCCACGCCGCCCGGGTAGCGGCAGCCGAGGCCGACCACCGCGATCGGCTCGTGGGCGCGTTCGTCGGCCTTGCCGATCTGCTGCCGGGCGTCCGCCAGGTCCGCGGTGACTCGTCTCAGATAGGCGCGGAGCCGCTCCTCGCTTGCCATGGTCATTCCTCCGTCTGGTCGCTTATGTCTGGGTTCGGTGCGGCAGTCCGCTGGCTACAGCTGGGTGTCGATGAACTCGAAGAGGGCGTCGTCGCTGACCAGGTCGAGCTCGTCGGCCAGATCTCCGGCGGGGCGGTCGCCGCGCATCTGCCGCAGGGCGTCCCGCAGCAGCGCTTCGGCGGCGTCGCGACGGTCGTCCCCGGCCCCGTCCTCGGGTCCGGCCCCGGGCGCGGGTGCCAGCAGGGCGGTCACGTCGTCCAGTGCCTCGCGCAGCCGGGCGAGCGCCGGGTCGGGGGCCGCGGCGCCGTCGTCGGCGGCCGACGGGGCGGCGGACCCGAGCAGCTCCGCGAGGTGGGCGGCGACGTGGGCGACGGTCGGGTGGTCGAAGACGAGGGTGGCGGCGAGGGCCAGGCCCGTCGCCAGCTCCAGGTGGTCCTGGAGCTCCACGGCGCCCATTGAGTCGAAGCCCAGATCGGTGAAGGACTTGTCGATCTCGATCTCCTCCGGCGCGCCGTGACCGAGCACGTCGGCGGCCTTCTCCCGGACCAACTCCAGCAGGGACTCCGGATTGAACCCTTCCGCTCCGGCCGGGGCCACCGTCCCGGCACCGGTCCCGTGTTTCTCCCTCGGCTCGGTTACGAGTCCGGACGGGACCTCGCCCGGCGCCCGCTCCGGGACCGGCGTTCCGGTCTCCGGTGCGTCAGCCGCCGTCGCGTCGGCTACCGGTGTGCCCGCGGTGTCCGTGCCGAAGCCGGCCGCCGCGTGGCGGAGGGCGACGGAGACCCGGCCCACCGGGCGGTTCCGCGCATCGCACAGCGCGAGCCGCACCCGGTCGCCTTCCGGCGACAGCCGCACCCGCAGCTCGTCCGTGCCCGCGCAGACCACCTCCGCGGCGCTGAACGCGAACGGAACGGGCCGCGAGCCGGGCGCTTCGAGGACGAGCAGATGCAGTACGGCGTCGAGCAGCGCCGGGTGGAGCAGCGAACCCTCTGCGGCCACCGCATCCGGGAGGCGGACCTCGGCGTAGAGGTCGTCGCCCGCCCGCCACGCGGCCCGCAGGCCCTGGAACGCCGGGCCGTATCCGTATCCGGCGTCGGCCAGCCGTCCGTACCCGTCCGACAGGTCGAGCGGGCTCGCGCCGGGCGGTGGCCAGGCCGCGGCCCGGCCGGTCTCCGCGCCGTCCGTGGCGAGCGCGGCCTTCGGGCCGGCGGTGCGCCCGGCGGCGTGCGGGGTCCAGGTGGCATCCGGACTGCCCGCCGGGCGGGTGTGCAGGGTCAGCGGGCGCTGCCCGAGCAGGTCCGCGGCGCCCACCGTGACCTGCGCGTCCAGCGCGCCCTCGGCGGGGAGGACGACGGGGGCGGTCAGGGTGAGCGAGGCGACCTCGGCGGCCCCGGCCGCAGCGGCGGCCCGCAGGGCGAGTTCCAGCAGGGCCGTCCCCGGGACCACCGTCACGCCGCCGATCACGTGGTCGGCCAGCCAGGCGGTGGAGCGGCGCGACAGCCGGGCGTCGAGCAGCAGACCCCCGTCGGCCACCGCGGTGGTGCGGTACGGCAGCCCCGCGCCCGTTCCGCCCGTGTCGGTGAGCCAGAAGCGGCGGCGGTCGAAGGCGTAGGTGGGCAGCTCCGCGCGCGGGCCCTCGGGGAGGGTGGCCGCCCAGTCGACGGCCGTACCGGCGACGAACGCCCCGGCGAGGCCGTGCAGCAGCGCCGTGTGCTCGTCGCGTCCGCGCCGGGCGGTCGCGACGACGGCCGCCGCCCTGCCCGCCGGGCCCGCCGACCCGTCCGTGCCGCGTTCCGCGAGGCACTCGCGCAGCGGCCCGGCCAGCTGCGCCTGCGGCCCGACCTCGAGGAAGACACCGGTCCCCGCCTGTGCCAGGCGCTCGGTCAGCGGAGCGAACAGTACGGTCGCGCGGACCTGTTCCACCCAGTACTCGGGGTCGGTCCAGCGGCGCTCGCCGTCCGCCGCCCGCTCGTGCGCGAGGCGCGGCTCGGCGTAGGAGACGCGTTCCGCCTCCTCGCGGAAGCGGTCGAGCACCGGCTCCATCAGAGGGGAGTGGAAGGCGTGGCTGACGGTCAGCCGCTTGGTGCGCCGCCCCAGACCGGCCCAGTGCGCCGCGATCGCTTCGCAGGCGTCGAGCGTGCCGGAGACGACCACCGCGTGCGGCCCGTTGACCGCGGCGAGGGATGCCTCGCTCTCCCGGCCGACGAGGGTCGCGAGGACCTCCTCCGCCGTCGCGGAGATCGCGAACATCGCCCCGCCCTCGGGGAGTTCGTCCATCAGACGGCCCCGGGCCGCCACCAGTCGCGCCACGTCGCCCAGTTCCCACACACCGGCCGCGTACGCGGCGGCGAACTCGCCGACCGAGTGCCCGGCGACGGCGTCCACGGAGACGCCCAGCTCCCGCAGCAGCCGCCAGGAGGCCGCCTCGAAGGCGAAGAGGGCCGGTTGGGCGTACCTGGTCCGGTCGAGCAGCGCGGCCTCGGGGCTGCCCGGCTCGGCCCACATCAGATCGCGCAGCGGGCGCTCCAGATGCGGGTCGAGCGCGGCGCAGATCTCGTCCAGCGCGGCCGCGAACACGGGCTGAGCCCGGTACAACTCGCGCCCCATGCCCGGCCGTTGCGCTCCTTGGCCGGTGAACAGCAGTGCGGTGCGGGCCGGTCGGCGGGCCGTTCCGGTGACCAGACCGGGTGCGGAGTTTCCGGCCGCCAGCGCAGCGAGGGCCTCGCGCGGTTCGTCGCGGCCGGTGCCGACCACCACGGCGCGGTGCGGGAAGACGGTCCGGCCGGCCAAGGCGCGGGCCGTGTCCGCCGGGTGCGGCGCGGCGGCGGCCTCGGCGAGGCGTTCCGCCTGCGCGCGCAGCGAGGCTTCGCTCTGCGCGCTCACCGGCCAGACCAGGGGCTTGCCGGCGGGCTCGTCGTGGGCGTCCGCGGCCGGCCCGGCCTGGGTGGGGGGCTCCTCCACGATCAGATGCGCGTTCGTACCGCTGATGCCGAACGAGGAGACGGAGGCCCTCCGCGTGCGCTCGCCGCGCGGCCACGGCCGGTCCGCGGTGAGGAGCCGTACCCGGCCCTTCGCCCAGTCGGCGCGGGGCGTGGGCCGCTCGGCGTGCAGGCTGGCCGGCAGCAGCTCGTGCCGCAGGGCCTGAACCATCTTGATGACACCGGCCACACCGGCCGCAGCCTGGGTGTGCCCGATGTTGGACTTCACCGAGCCCAGCCACACCGGGTGCGACGCCCAGTCGGCGGCCGGTCGTCCGTAGGTGTCGATCAGGGCGTTGGCCTCGACCGGGTCGCCCAGCTTGGTGCCGGTGCCGTGGGCCTCGACGGCGTCCACGTCGTCGGTGGTGAGCCCGGCGTCGGCGAGCGCGCCGAGCACCACCTGGCGCTGGGCCTGCCCGTCGGGGGCGGTCAGGCCGTTGCTGGCGCCGTCCTGGTTGACGGCGGTGCCCCGGATCACCGCCAGTACCGGGTGCCCGTTGCGGCGGGCGTCGGAGAGCCGCTGCAGCACCAGCACGCCCGCGCCCTCACCGAAGGAGGTGCCGTCGGCGGCGTCGGAGAACGGCTTGGCCCGGCCGTCGGGGGCGAGACCGCCCTGCTTGCTGAACTCGACCAGCAGGCCCGGGGTGGACATCACGGTGACGCCGCCGGCCAGCGCCAGCGGGCACTCCCCGGCACGCAGCGCCCGTACCGCCAAGTGCACGGCGACCAGGGACGAGGAGCAGGCGGTGTCCACGGTGAGGGCTGGGCCACGCAGGCCGAGGCTGTAGGCGATCCGGCCGGAGACCACGCTGGACGCGGTGCCGGTGAGCAGGTGGCCGTCGGCCCCGCCGACGGGCTGGTGCAGCCGGGGGCCGTAGTCGGAGGCCATCGCGCCGACGAACACGCCGACCGGCTGCCCCTCCAGTGACGCCGGGTCGATCCCGGCCCGCTCCAGAGCTTCCCAGGAGGTCTCCAGGAGCAGCCGCTGCTGCGGATCCATGGCCAGGGCCTCGCGCGGGCCGATGCCGAAGAAGGCGGCGTCGAAGAGCGAGGCCTCGCGGAGGAACCCGCCCGCCGTGGTGGCGCACGAACCGGGCCGACCGGGCCGCTGTCCGGCGAGGGCGTCCAGGTCCCACCCGCGGTCGTCCGGCAGCGGGCTGACGGCCTCCGTGCCGTCGGCGACCAGCCGCCACAGCTTCTCCGGGGTGTCCGCCCCGCCCGGGTAGCGGCAGCTCATCGCCACGATCGCGATCGGCTCGGCGTCGTCGCCGTCCTCGGTGCCGTGGGCGCCGTGGACGTCCTCGGCCGGGGCAGTGTCGTCCGCCTGCCCGGCGACGAGGACGGCCAGGTGGGCGGCGAGCCGGGCGGGCGTCGGGTATTCGAAGATCAGGGTGCTGGGCAGGGGCAGCCCGGTCGCGGCCCCGAGCCGGTTGCGCAGGTCGACGGTGCCCTGGGAGTCGAGGCCCAGGTCCTTGAAGCTGCGGCCGGGGTCGATGACGGAGGCGTCCGCGTGGCCCAGGACGACGGCGGTGGCGGACACCACGAGCTCGCGTACGGCGGCGGAGGACCGCCCCGCGGGGACGGCGGCCGGCACCAAGGGAACCGGCGCCGTCGCTGGGGCCCGCCGGGCCGTACGGCGACGGGTGCCGGACGCGCCGTCCAGCCAGTGCCGTTCCCGCTGGAAGGCGTAGGTTGGCAGGTCCACCACGGCCGAGCCCGCCGGGGCCGCCTCCGGCGCCCAGTCGACGTCCGCCCCCCGGACGTGGGCCTCGGCGAGGGCGCGCAGCATCTGCGCGGGGCCGCCCGCGTCACGGCGCAGCGTGCCGACGGCGGCGGCCTCCCGCCCCTCCGCCTCCGCCGTCTGCTCGATCGCGCCGCACAGCACGGGGTGCGGGGTGCACTCCACGAAGAGCGCGCACCCGTCGGCGAGCGCGGCCCGGGTGGCGTCGGCGAACCGGACCGGCGAGCGGAGGCTGCGGTACCAGTGATCGGCGTCCAGGCCGGCGGTGTTCAGCAGGCCACCGGTCAGCGAGGAGTAGAACGGCACGGACACCGGGCGCGGGCGGACCGGGGCGAGCGCTTCGAGGAGCTCGTCGCGGATCGCCTCCACGGCGGGGGAGTGGGAGGCGTAGGCGACGGGCAGGATCCGCACCCGGACGCCGTCCGCGTCCAGCGCGGCGGCGAACGCGTTCAGCTCGTCCACCGGTCCGGAGACCACGGTCGCCGATGGGCTGTTGACGACGCTCACGCACAGGCCGCCGTAGGCCGACGTGCGGTCGAGGCGCGCCTGGACCTGCTCCGCGGACAGGGCCGCCGAGAGCATGCCGCCCCCGTCGAGGGCGCGCAGCAGCCGGCTGCGGACCGCGACGATCCGGGCGGCGTCGTCCAGGCTGAGGGCGCCGATCACGGTGGCGGCGGCGATCTCACCCTGCGAGTGGCCCAGCACCGCGTCCGGTTCCACGCCGCGCGAGCGCCACAGCTCGGCCAGCGAGACGGTCACCGCCCACAGCGCGGGCTGCACGACGTCGTCCCCGTCGAGACCGGGCGCTCCGGGGGCCTCGCGCAGGACATCGCGCAGGTCGAAGTCGGTGTACGGGGCGAGCGCGCGGGCGCAGTCGGCCAGCCGGTCGGCGAACGGGCCCGGTACGTCCATGAGTTCGCGGGCCATCCCGGCCCACTGCGAGCCCTGCCCCGGGAAGACGAACACCCGCCGACCGCCGAGCACACGCCCCTCGACCACCGCCGCCCCCGGCAGGCCTTCAGTCAACTCGCGTACGCCCGCGCTGAGTTCCGTATGCGCGTCGGGGCCCGAGCCAATGATCACCGCTCGGTGTTCGAACCGGGACCGGGTGCGCAGCAGGGACACCGCCACGTCCTCGGCCCGCAGACCGGGACGGGTGTCCAGGTGCTCGGCCAGCCGGCCGGCCTGGCCCCGCAGCGCGGCGGCCGAACGGGCCGACAGCGTCCACACCGTGGGACCCTCCGCCGGCCGTGCCGCCTCGGGCGCGACGGCCGTCGCGGGCGCCGCCGTCTTCGGGGCGGGGGCCACGATCAGGTGGGCGTTGGTACCGCCCATCCCGAACGCGCTGACCCCCGCCACGCGCCCGGCCGGCCAGGGGCGGGCGCCGGTCACGACCTCCAGGCCCAGCTCGGCCAGCGGGATGCGGGGGTTGGGGGAGAGGAAGTTGAGGCTGGCCGGCAGCACGCCGTGGCGCAGCGACAGGGCCGTCTTGAGCAGCCCGGCGATGCCCGCCGCGCCCTCCAGATGACCGATGTTGGTCTTCACCGAGCCGACCAGCAAGGGCTCGGACGGCTCGTCGCCCCTGGCTGTCCGCTCGGCGCCGAAGACCGCGCCGAGCGCCGCCGCCTCCACCGGGTCACCGACCGCCGTGCCGGTGCCGTGCAGCTCCACGTACGCCACTTCGGCCGGGCGTACGCCCGCCGCCGCGCAGGCCTGCTCGGCCACCTGCCGCTGCGCGTCCGCGTCCGGGACCGTCAGGTGTTCGCCGGTGCCGTTGTTGACCGCGCCGCCCAGGATCAGGCAGTGCACGCTGTCCCCGTCGGCGAGTGCCGCCGACAGCGGCTTGAGGACGACGAGGCCGCCGCCCTCACCGCGCACGTAGCCGTTGGCCCGGCCGTCGAAGGTGTGGCAGCGGCCGTCCGGGGAGAGCGCGCCGAACCGGTCCAGCGCCTCGTCGGTCTCCGCCAGGAGATTGAGGTTGACGCCGCCGGCCAGGGCCATGGACACGGTGCCGCGCCGCAGTTCCTCACAGGCCAGCTGGACCGCGACCAGGGACGAGGACTGACCGGAGTCGACGGTCAGGCTCGGGCCCCGCAGGCCGAGCAGGTGCGAGACGCGGTTGGCGATCAGGCTGCGGTGCGTGCCCGTGACGTCGTGCCGCCCACCGCCCCCGACACGGTCGTGCAGCAGGGCGTACTCGCCGGTGATCGCGCCGACGAACACCCCGGCCGGGCTGCCCTCCAGCGTGGCGGGCACGATCCGCGCCTGCTCCAGCGCCTCCCAGGCCAGCTCCAGCACGAGACGTTGCTGCGGGTCCATGGCGGCGGCCTCGGCCGGCGAGATCCCGAAGAAGGCCGCGTCGAACCGGTCCACCTCCGGGAGGAAGGCACCCTTGCGGTGACCGTCCGTCCGGCGGTCCGCCGGAGTCACGCCCACGGCCTCCCGGCCCTCGCTCAGCAGCAACCAGTACGCCTCGGGGTCGCCCGCGTCCGGCAGACGACAGGCCATGCCGACGACGGCGATCGGTTCGCCGACCGCAGGCCGTGCGGCCGAGGACCGTGCGGGTGGAACGGACATGACCCACCTTCCTTTTGTGGGCGCTGAATACTGCTCGCCGATTCGAGAGAAAAAGCGCATGAGACAAGCCCATGAGGAAATGAATGAATTTACCGGGAACGGTGTTCGCGGCCGACCGGGATCCGGTTTTCCGAGATCGCTAGAAGACAGGCATCGCCCCTGCTGGGTCAAGACTGTTCAGCGTGGATGCGATGGCAACGAATGGCCGTCACTTGCTGCCAACGCGCGTGCATTGACGCTGCCCGGCGGCCGTTCGCCAATGGGACGACGAACCGTCTGGGAATTCCCAGGAAGGTACCGGAAATCTGGCAGGAGAGGGGGCGAAGCGCATGCGCAAGGTCGTCTGCACCTGACGCCGCGAAGACGCAGCATGGAGAGTGCGGCCCGCGCGCCCGGCCCCCGGGCCGGAACGCGGGCGCACCGCGCCCCTTCCCTACCGGTCCGCCCTACCTCATGGAGAACCCATGGCCGCCGACGCGCCCCTCACGTTCGGGCAGTTGTCCACTTGGCGTTCGATCGAGACCTTTTCCGCCGACCGGCTGATGGAGGTCAACGTCCCCGCCCTGTGGGACATCAGCGGCCTCACCGAGGACGGTGTCGAGCGTGCCCTGCACGCCCTGACCGCCCGTCACGAGGCCCTGCGCACCACCTTCCACACGGACTCGGCCGGCCGGCCCTTCCAGCGGGTGCACGACGAAGCGCCCTTTCCGCTCGCCCGGGTCGACATGCCCCGCCTCGACGGCGCCGAGGCGATGCGGGTGCTGCGGGACCTGTACGCGGTGTCCTTCCCGGTCGTCGGCGACTTCGGCCGCCACGCCACCTTGATCCGGGTCGCCGGACGGCCCGCCTGGCTGACCGTGTCGATGTCCCACATGGTGGTCGACGTCTGGGCGGTCCGGGCGCTGGAGACCGAGCTGCGCGCCCTCGCCGAGGGTGGGCGGCCCGACCCCGCCCCCGTTCCCCGGGAGCTCGCGCTGCTCCAGCACGGCGAGGAGTGGGCCTCCCGCCGCCGGGGCGCGGACCGCTACTGGCAGAAGGTGCTGGACACCGCCCTTCCGCACAACCTGCGGCTCGCCCCGGCCGGGGGCACGGACGAACGCCGGGTGCAGGCCACCCTCTCCTCCCACGGCCTGGCCACCCTGGTGGCGGAGTCGTCCCGCACGCACAAGGTCTCCCCGCAGAGCCTGCTCACCGCACTGACGGCGCTCGCCCTCGCCGGCCACCTCGACCACGACCGGGTGACCCTCAGCGTGATGTGCGCCAACCGGTTCGACCCCGCGTGGCTGTCCCTGGTCAGCACCATGAACCAGCTGGTGCCGCTGACACTCGCCGTGGACCGGGACACCCCGGTGTCCGCGTTCGTCAAACGCGCCCATCTGGCAGCCCTGCTGGCCTACCGGCACGGCTGCTACGACGTGGACAGCGCCGCCCGCCTGGGCGCCGAAACCGCGGCCGGTGACGACACGCTCTTCCGCCACGACTGCTGGTTCAACTACGTCACCTCCCCGGCCCCGCCTGAGAACCCGGACACCGCTCCGCTCGCCACGGGCGACGCCCCGGTGCCCGACGCCGTGCTGGAGTGGTCCCCGCCTCCCCGGCACGCCGGGCACCCGTTCTATCTGCGGGTCAACAGCGACGGGGCGCGGTACATGGAGATGACGATGCGGGTGGATCCGGACCTGATCTCCCCCCAGGCGGTGTCCCGGCTGCTGCGCACCGTCGTGGTGGGCGTGCGGCGACTGCTCGTCGAGCCGGACACCACGCTGGGCGCGCTCGCCGACGGCGTGGCGGGCGAGCGGCTCGGCCCGGACCTCTTCCCGGCCGCACCGGATCCGTGCCCGCCCGCCGGGCACGAGGTACGTGACCTGGTCGCCCTGCCTCGCTGACCGGTCGGGGACGGCGGCACGCCGCGCTCGGCAACCCCGATGGGCGGGACCGGGACGGCGGGCCGCCGCGCTCAGTTGCCCCGATAGGCGAAGACGGAGTGGGCGGAGATCACCAGCGGCAGGGACAGCCGCACATCCGGCTCCACCACCCTCACCTCCACGGTGAGCCGCGGAAAGAGGGGAACCACGCCGAGCACCGCGTAATAGGCGTCGAGATCGCACTCGATCCGGTAGACCGCCGAACCGGACCGCACTTCGGACGGGGGCGGCACCACCAGCAGCCCCTCCGGGTCGGTGCGCCCCCGCACCACCTCCTGCCAGCCGTCCTCCGCGCGACGGCTCAACAGGACGTCGACGTCGGCCGCTGGAACACCGAACGACGTGTCCACGATGCGGACATCCACAGTCATGCGCTCACCACTTCCGATCCGGGGTGGCCGCCGCCAGCCGGACGGGCCCTGCTGGAAGGCTAGGAAGGGCCGGCATCGTCGCGCTGTCAGTCCGCTGTCTCGTAGGAAAGAAGCAACAGCGGAGCGGAGGCGGACCGATGCCGAGTGGGAGACGGGTCGAAAGCGACCTGCCCCATGATCGGTGTCATCAAGGCGGCCGGCCCACACGGGGCGGCGGCACCCGGAACGGTCTCAAGGAGATGGCACCATGACGGCTCACTTCCTCCTCCGCCGTGTCACGCCCAGCACGCTGGTCCTCGTGGCCCTCCTTCCCGGCGGTGCCGCCGTGACAGCGCACACCGCTCCGACGACGGTCGCCGCCGCCGGCCACACCCCGGTCGACCGCATCGCCAACACCATCTGGGACTGACCGCGTCCGACCGCTCCCTGCCCCTTGCCCCCGGCGCACCGCGCGCCCGGGGGCAGCGGCGTGCCGGGAGTGGGGAGCGGGAAGCCAGGGGCCGGAAGCCCGGGGGAGTCAATGCCCGGCCGTCTCGGCCACGGTGCTGCCCGTCGCTCCGGACGGGCCCGGCCGGTCGCCCAGCAAAAGGCCTATCTCGTCCGACAGTTCCACGCAGCCGCTGCCCACCCGCAGCTTCACCAGGATGTCCCGCGCGGCCAGCCAGTCCGCCCTCGCCGCGGTGGCTTCCCCGGCCGCCGCCCGGGCCCTGCCCCGTGCCACCATGGCCTCCGCCCGCTGCAGCGGCGCCCCGATGGCCTCGAAGCCGGCCAGCGCCCGTTCCGCGTACGCTCGTGCCGCCTGGACGTCGTCCGGCAGCGATGCCGAACTCAGCGCCAGCGCGATCTTGGACTCCGCCAGTCGCGCGCCGGACACCGTCGCCAGTTCCCGCGCCTCCACCAGCACCGCCCGGGCCTTGCCCTGGCGGCCCCGACGCACTTCGACCGTGGCCAGGCCCAGCAGCGCGTAGCACTCCCCGACCCGGTCCCGTGCCGCCCGCGCGCTCGACAGTACGAACGCGAACGCCTCGGAGGCCTCGGACAGCCGTCCCATCGCCAGGTGCAGCCCGCCCATCCGGTTGCGGACCTGCGCCGCGACCCGCCGGTTGCCCACGGCGACGCAGATGGCGTCCGCCCGGTTCAGCAGCGCCAGCGCGGCGTCCGGCTCGCCCATGTCGAGCCGGGTCTGCGCCAGGCTGTTCAGCACATGGGCCTCGGCGACGCGATCGCCCGACTCCTGGAACACCGCCAGTGCCGCCTCCCACCGGACCTGAGCGGAGAGCAGGTCGCCGGTCAGCCGGTCCAGGTACGCGCTGTTGCGCAGCGTCAGCGCCGCCCCGGACTTGTCGCCCAGCTCCCGGTAGAGCTCGTACGCCCGGTCCAGTTGCAGCCGCCCGGGCTCCGCCGACTGCTCGAACATGTGCAGGGAGCCCAGCGAGTACCGCATCGCGGCCTCACCGTAGGTGTTCCCCGCCTGGCACGCGGCCTCCAGGGCGACCTCGTGCGTCTCCCGCCAGTCGTCGAAGTAACAGCGCGCCTCGAAGAGCGTGACCGAGCTGAGCGCCAGATCCCAGCTGTGCTCCACCAGTCCCGCCGCGGCCGCGTGCCGCACCGCCGCGACGATCGTGGAGCGCTCCTGCTCGAACCAGTCCAGCGGGTCGGACAGCAGACGCTCCACCAGCCGTTCCGGCAGCGGCCAGCGACTGGCCCCGCTGGGTTGCTCCAGGAAGCCGCCCGCGTACTCGCGCCGGTGCGCCTCCCGGGCGAGCGAGAGCAGCGCGCACAGCCAGCGTTCGAGCGCGGCGCCGCGCTCCTGCGCGCTCTCCTCGGCCAACTGCTCCTGTGCGAACGGGCGGGTGATGTCGTGGAAGCCGTACCGGACCTGGCCGCCGGGGACCGGGGTCGCTTTGATGAGATAAGCCTCCGCGAGGACCTCCAGCGCTTCCTGCGCGCGCAGCGCGTCGACGTCCAGCAGCGGGGAACCGACCCAGGCGGGGAAGTTCGGTACGTCGAGCAGGGCCAGCCGGCGGAACAGCACTCTGGCGTCGTCGGGCAGGCTGTCATAGGTGAGAGAGGTACTGGCCCGTACCGTCATCTCGCCGTGGCTCAGCTCGTCCAGGCGGCGGGACTCGTCCATCAGACGGTGCACCAGGGCGGCGACCGTCCAGTGTGGCCGGGCCGCCAGCCGGGCCGCGCAGATCCGCAGCGCCAGCGGCAGCCCGCCGCACAGCCGGGCCAGCTCCGCCACGCTCTCCGGGTCGGTCACCCGCTCCGGACCGATGAACCGGGTGAGCAGATCCACCGCTCCCTGTTCGTTCAGCGTGTCGAGCTCCAGCTGCCCGGTCGACGGCAGCCCGGTCAGGCGGCGTCGACTGGTCACCAGGACCGCGCAGTCGGCCGTACCGGGCAGGAGAGCGGACACCTGCCGTACCGTCATGGCGTCGTCCAAGACGGTCAGAATACGGCGGCCGCTGACCAGGTTACGGAACAGTTCGGCCCGCTCCTCCAGGGTCTTCGGCAGGCTCAGACCGACCACGCCCAGCGCCCGCAGGAACCGCTCCAGGACGACCGAGGGGCTCACCGGCCGGTCCCCGGAGCGCAGTTCCGCGTAGAGACAGCCGTCCGGGAATTGGGCCGCGAGGCGGTGGGCGACGTGCACGGCGAGCGTCGACTTGCCCGCGCCGCCCGGCCCGAAGACCACACAGACCGGAACGGCGTTGTCAAAGCCGACGACCTGCCCAGGACCCGGGGCCGTCCGACCGGCCTGGCGGGGCGTCAGCCGCGTCAGGATGGTGTCGACGGCCTCCGCCCGTCCGGTGAAGTCCGGTATGGCGGCGGGCAGGAGGTTCGGTCTTCGGAACGGGGGAGCGGACGGAAGGACCGCCCAGGGGGACATGGCGGCGTCCTGGCCCGGGGACGGCTCCGTGGCGCCCCCCGGCGTGCCCGCCGCGTCGCCCGTGGAGCGGTCCGGGTTCGGCACGTTGGCGGGATGCGGGGCGGCGTGGGTGGCCCCGCCGTGGGGCGCGTCGGGGCGGGCGGCGTCGGGGCCGGACGCCGTGTGGCTCCTCGGGCCGACGGCGTCGTCGCCGGACAGCAGCCCCGCGTGCAGGTTGCGGAGTTCGCCGCCGGGGGTGATCCCCAGTTCGTTGCGGAGAACCTTGTACGCGGCCCGGTAGGCGTCCAGCGCCTCCGCCTTGCGTCCCGAGGCGTGCAGGGCGCTCATCAGCAGCGCCCAGAAGCGCTCGTGCAGGGGGTGCTCGGCGACCAGGGCGCGTAATTCGCCGACCATCTCGTGATGTTCACCGGCGTCCAGGGCGCACTCGAGGCATTCCCCGGTCACGGACAGCCGCCGCTCGTCGAGCCGGCTCACGGCCTGACGCACCAGGGGGCTGTCGACATCAGCGAATGCGGGGCCCCGCCACAGCGCCAGCGCCGAGCGGAACAGGCTCATGGCGCGCTCCAGGTCGCCCTCCACCCGCGCGGCCCGCGCCTCGCGGACGCGCGCCTCGAAGTCGTTCACATCGAAGCGGTGTCCGGTGACGCGGAGCAGGTAGCCGGGGCGGCGGGTCTCTATCAGGTCCCCGGCACCGACCTCGTCGAGGCGACGGCGCAACGCGGAGACGCAGAACTGGATCTGGCCCCGGGCGGTGGCGGGCGGCTCGTCGTCCCAGACCGCGTCGATCAGCCGGCCCACGGGCACCACGTGCCCTGCCTCGAGGAGCAGCAACGCCAGAACGGTCCGCTCGCGCGTGCCGCCGAGCGGGACCGTGCGTCCTGAGGACGAGACATCCAAGTGCCCCAGGACGCATAAGTCCAGAGGTTCTCGTCCGCTGCGCTCGCCGGCCACCGTCATATGAGCTACTCATCCCCCGCCAGGTGAAGGTTATGTGTGCGCTGCATGATGCGATCGTCATGTTAGCGAGCTTTTTCGGTCGATCAATGAAGATCGGTTGACTTTTTTTCTACGGTCCGCATCAGTCACGCGACCAGGAGTCGCTGACGGACCGAAGGCTCGGATCACGCTGAGCTACGCGAGTAGATCCGCCACCTCCGCCGGGCCGCCGCCTTCGTACGACCCCGCACGGCAGGCTCTGCTTTCGGACAGTCGGCTCCGCGGACTCACCTCAAGATGATCCGTCGCGCCTGGCGAGGTTGGCGATCAGTTCGGCACGGGTCTGGTGCTCGTGCGCGATCCACGCGGGTTGACCGGGACTGCTGCGCCACGCCTCGCTGAGCGGACTGTTGTCGGCGGTGCCGAACCCGAACCGGTCGTACAGTCGCGTCACGAGTTCCACGGCTTCGGGAAAGTCGCTTGAGGCCGACAGCGCCGGACGGGCGGGGGTGCCCGCCGCAGCACCCGCGGTGGTGATGCGGGGAGCTTGGGAGTGGGTGAAGGCCTTGACGACCTTGGATCGCGGAAGGTGCTCCTGGCGTAGCTCGTGAACTGTCTTCTCACCCGAGTCGATGACAGGGATGTGGCCATCGCGCCAAGCCATGCGGCCCTGGACGGGTTGCGCATCCTCCTGGGTGACCGGCGACGAGGTCTACGGCCAAGACCCGCAGCTTCGCTCTGCCCTGGAGAAACGCGGGGTCGGCTACGTCCTGGCAGTCGCCTGCACCACCCGCGTGCGAATCAATCAGGACCGCACCGTCATCCGGGCCGACACCGCGGCCACCGTCCTGCCCCCGAGCGCCTGGCACCGACAGAGCGCCGGCGCCGGGGCCAAGGGCCCGCGCTAGAAGAAGCCGAGCTTCTTCGGGGAGTACGACACCAGGAGGTTCTTGGTCTGCCGGTCGTGCAGCCAGCGCATTGGCACGGGTGTAAACGGAGGGAATCACCGCCGATTAGTCCTTGATGAGCCTCATCGCGCTCATCAACTCGCGCCCATCGGTGTCTTCGTCCGGGTCGAGGACCGCCCGGACGGCTTCGTCGGCCTCGTCCCGGGCGCGGACCTGTCGGAGGGCATGGCTCTCGATGCCGGTGACGCACTGGGCGCGAAGATCCTTGAGGTCGATCCTGTCCGGCGCCGTATCCTGCTTGCCCTTGCGGAATCATGACGGGGTGGGTTCGCCGTTCACCCAGGTCGTCATAGACCCGAACCATGTTCTTGGGACGGGCCGGACGCCCCGAACAATGCACTCGGACGCCGCGGGGAGCTTCAGCACGATGCCGCACCACCACCGACGAGCAGCGTGACCGACCGGGGACGACGCGTCGTCCCCGGTCGGGGCAGACGGGCATGCTCCAGTCACAGCCATCCGCAACGTTGCGCCTGCAGAGCCATCTGGAACCGGCTCGTGGCACCCAGCCGGGCCATCAGGATCTGCACCCGGCGGAACAGTGTGCGGCGGCTGATTCCGATCTCCCGGGCGATGACGTCGTCGCTCGCACCGCCGGCAAGGAGCCACAGCAGGCGGCGGTCGGCGGGCAGCAGGCCGCCCGGCCGGACGGTGCGGCCGTGGAAGGGCAGTGCGTTCTGCCATGCCTGCTCGAACAGTGCCACGAGCGCGGAGAGCAGCCCGCACGGCTGCACGACCAGCATGGTGTTGTGCACATCGGCCTCCTTGATCGACAACGACACGAGCGCGTACGCCTCGTCGATGATCACGAGCTTGACCGGCACCGACGGCAGTACCCTGGCCTGTTCACCGGCCTCGATGCACGGTTCGATGGCCGCCTCCAGCTGGCCCGGATGCTCCAGCGACTCCCGCGAGTACACGACACGCTGCGTCACACCGCGGGCGAGGGTGGCCAGCGCATCGTCGGTGGCGCCGGAGAGAGGGAAGTACGGCGGTGAGTCGAACTGCCGGATCTGTTCGCGGGCACTGGCCCAGGCATGGCGCATCCTGGGACCGATGGCTTCCCCGGTGACGACTTCGACGAGATCGTTGTTGTACGCGGCGAGCCGCTGCCGCCGGAACGACTCGAACGCGCCCCCGACGGTGATGCGCGACTCGTCGAGCTCGGCCGCCCGGTGCCGGCCGAGGATCTCCAGCCCTGCGGCGGGCGGAACCGGGGCCGCCACATCCTGGCCCTCCACGGCGGCACTGGCCAAGCCTGCGTCGACCAGTTCGCCGTACGCCGCGGCGAGTTCCGCGCCGTCCAAAGCTGCCGCGGCCCCGATCGCGCTCAGCGGAGCGGGCGCCAGATCCAGCAGGGCCATATAGACCCGGCCTGCCTCGTGATCGATCCCCAGAAGCCGAAGAGCTTCGCTGAGTTTTGCGTTCGTCATGTGCCGCATTATCGACGACTCCCGTTCGGTCCGGGCGGGCGGTTCGGATGTCCGGTGGCCGATCTGTGCCAGTGGCAGTCTTCGGCACCCGGTGAGCGCGGTGCGGGGTACCGTCCGGGAGCCGCCGACGACCGGCGGCAGCGAGTGTGCCTGGGGCTGCACCGGGAGGGATTTCGGCCTGTCCGCACGCGGCTCTCTGCCACTCGCCCCTGAGGAACCCACCCAGAAGAAGGTGTATGAAGTGGCGAAAGGTCGAAAGAACGGTCTCTACCAAGGGATCTCCGAGGAGCTGTCCGCCCTGATGCGGACGGGGTGGGCGGACACCGAGCGGCACGGTCTGCAGCTCAGCGAGCAGGCTCCGTACGCGGCCCGCCGCCGCGCCGCGCTCTCCGCGCGTTTTCCCGGCGAACGCCTGGTGATCCCCTCGGGGAACCTCAAGACCCGCTCGAACGATGACAGTTACCCGTTCCGGCCGTACTCGGGCTATGTGCACATGACCGGGGACCAGGCCCGTGACGGCGCTCTCGTGCTCGAACCCCGCGCGGACGGTGGCCACGACGCGTACTGCTACCAGCTGCCACGGGACAGCAGGGACAACGACGTCTTCTGGACAGGCGCGACGGCAGAGCTGTGGATGGGCCGGCGCCGTTCCCTCACCGAGTCGGAGCGCGTGCTCGGACTGCCCTGCCGCGACGTCCGCACGGCGACACGCGACCTGGCCGATGCCTCCGGCGCACCGACGCGGATCGTCCGTGGTCACGACCCATCCCTTGAGGCCGCTGTCACCACTGATGAAGAGCGTGACGCCGCGCTGGAGGAGGCGCTCAGCGATCTCCGCCTCGTGAAGGACGAGTGGGAGACAGCCGAGATCCGCAAGGCTGTGGACTCCACCGTGCGTGGATTCACCGACGTCATCGCGGAGCTTTCCCGGGCGATCGCGTCGTCCGAGCGGTGGATCGAGGGAACATTCTTCCGCCGGGCACGTCTCGAGGGCAACGCCGTCGGCTACGGCTCGATCTGCGCCGCGGGCGAGCATGCCACGATCATGCACTGGACGGACAACGACGGTCCGGTGCGCCCGGGGGACCTGCTCCTGCTCGACGCCGGCGTGGAGACGCACTCCCTCTACACCGCCGACATCACCCGCACACTTCCGATCAACGGGACCTTCACGCCCCTGCAGCGCAAGGTCTACGACGCGGTGTACGAGGCCCAGGAAGCCGGCATGGCAGCCGTCAAGCCGGGCGCCGCGTACCGGGACTTCCACGAGGCGTCCCAGCGCCATCTGGCGGCACGGCTGGTCGAGTGGGGCTTCATCGAAGGCCCGGCCGACCGCGCGTACGAGCTCGGCCTCCAGCGCCGCTTCACGATGGCGGGCACCGGTCACATGCTCGGTCTGGACGTCCATGACTGTGCGCAGGCCCGGAGCGAGGAGTACGTCGACGGCGTGCTGGAGCCGGGCATGGTGCTCACCGTCGAGCCCGGCCTGTACTTCCAGCCGGACGATCTCACCGTGCCCGAGGAATGGCGCGGCATCGGCGTCCGGATCGAGGACGACCTGGTCGTCACCGACGACGGTCACGAGAACCTGTCGGCCGGCCTGCCGCGCGCCGCGGACGAAGTCGAGGTGTGGATGGCCCGGTTCGCGGGCTGAGCGGGGCGGCGTGCGCGGTGGGCGACGTGCGGCCCCAGGCGGGCGCGGCAGGTTCTCCTCGGCGTCCATGCCGGTGAGGCGCAGGAGTTGGCGCTGGTGGTGGCCCGCGTCCACGACCTTCGGCACGAACGTGACCGTCGGGTCCACGGATGGGCCGGTCGGGACGCGCCGGAGCCGCCGGCGCAGCGGCTCCTCACGTCCGATCCACGGTGACCGGACTCCGAAGGGACGGTGCGGGTCAGGCCCGGGGCCCGACCCGCACCACGGCTTCACCAGGGACCCGCCGCACGGGGTCAGTCCTTGAGGTGTTCCAGGATCCGGTGCATTCCGCTGTTCCAGTTCTCCTTGAGCGCCGCGACCGCCGCGTCGAGGTCGCCGCGCTGGAGGCACTCGGCGATCCGCTCGTGCTCCACCGCGGAACGCTCCAGGATGTCCTGGTCGCCCAGGGCCACCCGCTCGTAGCGGTGCATCGTCACCTTCAGGGAGGTGATCAGCTTCATCAGGCGGTCGTTCGTGCAGCCCGACAGGAGCAGGTCGTGCCACGCGTCGTCGTACCGCTCTATGACGTCGTGCGGTGCCTGCGGGGCCGAGAACGCGCGTGCCTCCTCGAGCAGCCGGGGAGCCGTCGCCGCCAGATGCTCGGGGTCGCTGGACTCCAGGGCCAGCGCCTCCAGTCTCGCGACGATCGCGGACAGGTCACGGAACTCCTGCGCGTTGAGCGGTGTGAAGCGGAAGCCCTTGCCGCGCTCACTGGTGATGACGCCCTCACGCTCCAGCGTGATCAGGGCCTCGCGCAGCGGGGTACGGCTGACGCCGAGCTCGGTGGCGAGCTGTCCCTCGTTGATAGGTTCGCTGGTCGCGATCGTGCCGCGCCCGAGGCGCTTGATCAGTTCCTCCTTGACCTGTTCGCGCAGCGGGCGGTTTTCGATTGGCATGTGAGGCTGCCCTCCCCTTCGGTGCGGTCGATTATCCGCTACCGGCGGGTCACGCGGTACCGGCGCCGTCGACCGGGATGATTGCCCCGCTCAGGAACGCCGAGGCGTCCGAGGCGAGGAACGCCACGGTCTGGGCGATGTCGCGGGGCTGCCCGATGCGGCCGAGCGGACGGTCGGCGGCGTCGGCGTAGAACGCGTCGGAGCTCTTGCCGAGCTGGCGGGCCTCCTCGGCGAGCATCCCGGTCGCCGTGTCACCGGGGCAGACGCAGTTCACGCGGATGTTGTCGGGGCCGTGGTCGATGGCCATGGCGCGGGTCATGTTGACGACGGCACCCTTCGACGCGCAGTACGAGACGGCTCGGCCGCCGCCGCGGATGCCCCAGCCGGACCCGGTGTTGACGATGGAGCCGCCGCCCCGGGCGGCCATCCCCGGGATCACGAGGCGGCTCATCAGCATCACCGAGCGTATGTTCACGGCCATCACCAGGTCCCAGTCGTCCTCGGTGATCTCACAGACCGTGGAGCGGCGTATGATGCCGGCGTTGTTGAAGAGTACGTCGACGCCGCCGAACCGCTCCTGCGCAGTGTTCACGACGGCCTCGCAGTCCTCGCGCCGGGACACGTCGCAGCGTACGAACGTCCCTCCGGTGTCCTTCGCCGTCTGTTCGCCGCCTTCCGTGTCGATGTCTGCGATCACCACGCGGGCGCCAAGTTCGGCGAGGACCTGGGCGGTGGCGCGGCCGATACCGGCTCCGCCAGCGGTCACGAGGGCGCGCTTGCCGTCAAGAGAGATCATCTTGGGCTCCTTCTGGGACGTGGAGGTACGGGTTCCAGGGGTGTCGGGTCAGGTCGCGAGCCGGTACAGCGACGTACGCCGCCTGCCGGTGATGACGGGGAGGTGGCCGGAGAGTTCCGCGTCGAGCGCGTCGTCGCCGGTGTCGAGGAGGAGGGGGCGGCCGCCGAGCGCGGCCAGTTTCTGTTCGGTGCACAGCACGAGCAGATGATCGCGGCCGCCCGCCGCGCGCAGGACCCGGGGCGAGATCTGCTGGTTGCCGCGGCCGAGGAGAAAACCCTGGCCACCGATGGGGGAGAGCGCGATCCAGGCCGGACCGAGCGCGAGGAGGGTGTCCTCGGCGGCGTCGCGGGCCACGACGCGCGGCGGCTGACCGGTGCGCAGGCTGAGCACGTCGACCCCGGTGAGGGTGACATCCGCGCCGAGCGCGGCCGCGACGGCGCGGGTGGTGCTCCCGGGGCCGAGTACCAGCAGCCCGTCGCCGACGCGCTCGGCAACGTCGGCCGCGATGCCGCCGACCGCCTCCGGCGCGGTGGCGGTGCTGCCGGTCTTGCGCTGCTGTACGCGTACCGGCACGTCGGGGACGGGGAGCCAGCCGAAGAGCCGGGATGTGACGCGGCCTTCGCTCAGGGCATCCTCGTCGCGGTCCATCACCTCGGCGTCCCGCAGCCGTACGGCGCCCTTGCGGGCGACCCACGCAGCGGCGACCTCACCCGCGGCGCGCGGGCTGACGGCGAAGACGGCCGAGTGCATCTTCACACCGGTCGGCACGCCGAGGACGGGGCAGGGCGCGTCCCCGAGAGCGGCGAGCACGTCCCGCGCGGTGCCGTCGCCCCCGGCGAAGAGGAGCAGATCGACGCCCTCGGCGACGACGGCGCGCACCGCGGCTGCCGTGTCCGCGGCCGAGGTGTCCCGGCCGTCCTCGGCCGCGTACACGACCCGCGCGGGAAGTCCGGCGGAGGCGACGGAGTCGGCGCCCAGGGAGCCGGCGGCCGTCACGACGAGGATGCGGGAGCCCGGGGGCCGGCCGGCCGTGTCGGGAGGCGGCGCGCCACTGGACCGGCCGTTGAGCGTGTCCGGCGCGGGATGCGCTGGGAGGTCGGCCATGCCATCGGGTGCGTGGAGCGCGGGTGTGGGTGCGCCGCCGGGGGCGTCGGACGGGGCGTGCGCCGCGCCTGCCGACCCATCGCGGCGCCCGTCCGGGGCACAGGTCGCCGAACTGGCGCGCACGTTCATGTGTTCGCCGGGGCCGGGGTCGCCGGGCGTGCGGCGGAGGCGTCCCGCCTTCGCCAACTCGCCCAGTCGCAGCGAAAGTTCACCCAGCGCCGCCACCGCGCGCACCCCGGCCAGAGGGCGTGCCCCCAGTGAGAGTGCCACGCGGGGGCGCTCCGGGCCGTCGGTGCCGCCGAGGCCGACCCGGCCGCCGAGGCCGGCGACCGGGTTGACCACCAGGCCGATCCTGGGCAGCCGGGTCAACGGGTCGCCTCGCCGAGAACCTTGCGGCGGTAGGCGCGCCAGGAGACCGCCCACGTCGCAGGGTCGTCGAGGGCCTCAGGGCGTACGCGGTGGATGGTCGAGCGGTGCGGCGCCGTGCGCACGGTCTCCGGGTCCTCGTAGGCCTCGCGGGCGATCTCCGCGAGGATCGCCGCGTACTCGTCGAGGTCGGCGCGCGTGTAGGACTCGGTCGGCTCCAGCGTCATGGGTTCGGGCACGACGTACGGGTGGTGGCTCGTCCAGTAGTGGGTGCCGAAGTCCGCGGCGCGCAGGCCGATGTCCTCGGAGTGCAGGCCGGTGTCCTCGTGAAGCTTCTCCCAGCTGTAGCGGACCTGCTCGACGCGCGGGCGCCCGGCCGCGTAGGGGATCGAGACGCCGGGGATCTGCCGGACCTTGTGGAGGAGGTAGTTGTTGTTCAGGACCGCCGTCTCGGCGGCGGCGCGCAGACCCTCCGCGCCGAGCGACATGATCCACGCGTAGGCGCGGACCAGGTTCGGCACGACCCCGTAGAACGGCCGCATCTTGCCGACCGACTCGGGCCGGTCGTCGTCAAGCCGGTAGGCGGACCCGTCGAACTCGACCGTGGGGCGCGGCAGATACGGCGCGAGGTCCGCGGTGACCGCGCACGCGCCGGCCGCCGGACCACCGCACGCGTGCGGTGTCGAGAACGTCTTGTGCAGATTGAAGTGGCACAGGTCGAAGCCCGCGTCCCGCGCCCGCGTGATGCCGAGGATGCCGTTGGCGTTGGCCTGGTCGTACGAGCACAGGCCGCCCGCCTCGTGCACGATCCGTACGAACTCCTCGATGCGCGGGTTGTAGATGCCCGTGTCCTCGGGGTTGGTGATGAGGAGGGCCGCCGTGCGCGGGCCGACCGCCGCCTTGAGCGCTTCGATGTCCGGGTAGCCGTCGGCGTCCGGGTGGAGGGTGATGACCTTGAATCCGGCCGTCTTCGCACAGGCCGCGTTCGACGGGTGGGAGAAGATCGTCGTGATCACCTCGTCGCGCTGCTCCAGCTCGCCGCGCGCGGTGAAGTAGGCGCGGATCATGGCGACGTTCGTGTAGATCGCCGCGGAGCCCGCGCCCGGCTGGAGCGAGACGCGGTCCATGCCGGAGATCTCCTTCAGGAGCTGCTCCAGGCTGTGAATGATCCCGAGGACGCCCTGCACGGTGTCCTCGTCCTGGAGCGGATGCAGCGCGGCGATCCGCGGGTCGCGAACGAACTGGTCGTTGACCTTGGGGCTGTACTTCATGGTGCAGGTGCCCTGGCCGACGTCGATGTTGAGGTCCGCGCCCAGGTTCTCCTGCGACAGGCGCAAGTAGTGGCGCAGGACCTGCTGTTGTGACATTTCGGGCAGGGCGGGCGGCGTTGCGCGGCGCAGTGCGGCAGGTATCTCCACCTGGTCGACCGACGGATCGGCTGCCGGTACGAGAATGCCTCGTTCGCCCGGCGAACCAAGCTCGAAGATCAGTTTCTCGTCCCAGGAGGCCTGCTGGAAACGGCGGAGGCGCGGCTTGTCGGCGACGCGCGCCTCCTCGGGGGAGACGGACACGGGCGCGTGCGGGGCGGTCACTTGACGATCTCCTCGAGGGTCGCGGCGAGCCGGTCGATGTCGGCCTTGGTGTGGACTTCGGTGACGCAGTACGCGGCCTCGTGCGTGCCGGTCGGTGTGCCGCCGAAGATGCCCCGTTCCTTGAGGTCGGAGCGGATCTCGGCGGCGGTCCTGCCGCCCGTGTAGCGGACGGTGAAGTCGGCGAAGTGCAGGGCGTCGCCGTACGGGACCTCGATGCCGGGTACCTCGGCGAGGCGCCGGCGGGCGTACGCGGTGAGCGCGAGGATCGTGTCGCCGATCTCCCGCATGCCCTGCGGTCCCATCAGTGCGAGATAGACCCCGGCGCCGATGCCGTGCAGCGCGGCGGCCGTGCCGACCCACTCCTTGCCCTCCTCGCGCAGTGCGAACGACGTCCGCTCGTAGGCGACGTCACCGAAGCCGTACTCACCCTCGACGGTCGTCGGCACGAGACCGAACAGGCGTGACGGGTACTCGGCGACCAGCGTCTCCTCGTCGCGCGTGGCGATGAAGCCCGCGTTGCCGCCGCCGAAGCTCTGATGGAGGCCGAGCGGCTGGATGTCGCCGCACGCGATGTCCGCGCCGTACGCGGAGGGCGGCGCGAGCACGCCGAGCGTGAGCGGATTGCAGCCCACGACGTACAACGCCCCTGCCTTGTGGGCGAGTTCGGCGAGACTGGGCAGCGCCTCGTCGACGATGCCGAGCGCGGAGGGCGAGTCCGCGTACACGGCGGCCGTGTCGCCGGCGGCGAGCGCGGCGCGCACGGCGTCGAGGTCGGCGCAGCCGGTGTCCGGGTCGACGGGGACGACCGTCACGTCGTGGTCGGGGCGTACATAGTCGCGTATCCGGGAGAGCTTGTCGTCGTCGACGGCCGTGGCGACGACCACGCGGCGGCGGCCCGTGATTCGGCCGGCCATCCGCAGCGCGGTTCCCGAAGCCTGAAAGCCGTCGTACACCGGGACGTTGACGACCTCGACGTCGAGCAGCTCGGCCATCATCGACTGGTACTCCCACAGTGCCTGGAACCGGCCGTGGTCCTCGTAGGGCTCGCCCGCGTACGCCGTGAGGAACTCGCTTCGGTTGACCACCTCGTCCACGACCGCCGGTACGTGGTGCTGGTAGCAGCCGGAGCCGAGGAAGCTGAGCGCCTGCCGTGTCGAGGTATTGCGGCCAAGCAACTCATCCATGTGGCGGGTGAGTTCGGCCTCCGAGCGCAGCGGGGTCGGCAGGTCGAGGGGGCGGTGCAGCCGGATGGCGTCCGGGATGTCGGCGTAGAAGTCCTCGACGCTCGCCGCGCCGATCTCCTCGAGCATCGCCTGCCGCACGGCGGGGACCGCGTTCGGGATGTAGGGGTGGACGTAAGAGGGGACGGAGTCCTGGGGTGACGTCATGCCGCGCCTTTCGCGTGAGCCGACGGAAGCCTGAACCACAGCAGCAAAAGTCTTTGGGTGTACACCTCTTGACGGCGAGCTCCGTCATTCAGTGTTCTGAATACAGCATTAGGCATTCAGGCTTCAGGAGGCAAGAGTGTCAACGAGACCCACCCGACGGGTTGTTCTGGCCACAGGTCTGGCGACCGCGGCAACGTCCCTGGTCAGCGGATGCGCCATGGGCGGTGCGGGCGGCGGAGACCCCCGCGACATCAGCGGCAAGGAGGGTGACAAAAAGGGCAAGGTCGGCGGAAAGATCACTGTCTGGTCGTGGGACGTGGCCGCCAAGGCCATGAAGCGCCTGGCCCGCACCTTCGAGGAGCGCCACGCCGGCACCACCGTCGACGTCGTCGACATCGGATACGACAACGCCTACGACAAGATCACCGTCGGCCTGCGCGGCGGCTCGGGCCTCGCCGACGTCCTCACGGTCGAGGGCAGCTACATGCCGCGCTACACGGGCAACTTCCCGAGCGGCTTCTACGACCTGACGAGCCTCGGAGGCCGCTACGGAGGCGACTTCGACCGCGCCGCGTGGCGCACCGTCACCGGCAAGGGGGGTGCCGTCCTCGCCCTGCCCTGGGACATCGGCCCCTGCGCGCTCTACTACCGAACGGACCACTTCCGTGCCGCCGGAGTCGACCCCAAGTCCCTGCTGACCTGGGACGACTACGTGGCGGCTGGTGTACGGATCAAGAAGGCCACCGGCCGCAAGCTGCTCATCATGGACTCCACCGACGCGGGCATCCTGCCGATGCTGCTCCAGCAGCAGGGGCAGTCCTACTTCAAGGGCGGCCGGGTCGCCGTCGACACCCCCGAGGCCGTACAGGCCATGACGCTGATGAAGACCCTGCACGACAAGGGACTCGTCGACTACGAGAAGGGCTGGGACGGGCTCGTCACCGGCACCAAGGAGGGCAAGGCCACCACCACGCCCACCGCAGCCTGGTGGACGGGCACGCTCACCGAGGAGATGCCCGAGCTGAAGGGGAAGTTCGGGGTGGTGCCCCTGCCCGGGTTCACCGCCGACGGCATCCGCACCTCGAACATCGGTGGCTCCACTCTCTGCGTGCCCGAGCAGAGCAAGAACCCGCGCCTGGCCTGGGCGTTCATCGAGTTCCTGCTCACGGCCAAGGCGAACCAGATCTCCATGCTGAAGCGCGAGGGCCTCTTCCCGGCCTACCTGCCCGCGCTCGACGACCCGTATCTGAGCGCGAAGCAGGAGTACTTCGGCGGCCAGGCGGCCCTCGACGGGTTCGCCCGGCTCGCCCGCAACATCCCGCCGGTCGAGAACAACAAGGACGACGCGAAGGCATCCGACATCATGATCTCCGCAGTCACCGGTGTGATGCTGCGGGGCAAGGACCCGCGTGCCACGCTGAGTTCGGCGGCGCGGCAGATCGCCGCGGCAACCGGCCGCGAGAGGGTGAAGTAGCCCGATGGCCGTCCACACCACCTACGACCGGCCGGTCGCACCCGCCCGCGCCCCCGCGACTGCCCGCCGCCGGCGCCCGCGCCCCGTCGCCTGGATCTTCGCCGGACCGGCCGCCGCCCTCTTCGCTCTTTTCTTCGCCTATCCGCTCGGCGCGAGCCTCCTGCAGAGCTTCACCACCGAGGACGCGGGCGCCACCCGCTGGGTCGGCCTCGACCAGTACCGGCGCATGATCCACGACCCCGCCTTCGTGGAGTCCCTGCTCAACACGGGGATCATCCTCGTTGTCCAGGTTCCGGTGATGATCGGCCTTGCCCTCGTCCTCGCCGTCCTCCTCAACCAGTCCTGGCTGCGCTTCCGTGGCACCTGGCGCGCGGTCCACTTCCTGCCCGCCGTCACTACACTCGTCGCGTACGCCGTCGTCTTCCAGGTCCTCCTCAAGACCGACGGCGGCCTCGTCAACCAGATGCTCGGCGCCGTCGGCATCGGCCCGATCGACTGGCTCAACAGCCCCACCTGGGCCCGTATCTCACTGATCGCGTCCCTGACCTGGCGCTGGACCGGCTACAACGCCGTCATCCTCCTCGCCGGACTTCAGGCCATCGGCAAGGAGCAGTACGAGGCCGCAGCCATCGACGGCTCCGGCACGCTCTCCACGTACACGCGCGTGATCCTGCCGCAGCTGCGCCCGGTCGTCCTGTTCTGCGTGATCACCTCCACCATCGGCACGCTCCAGCTCTTCGACGAGAACTACGTCCTCACGCGTGGCGGACCCGACGACGCGACGCTCACCCCGGTCGTCTACCTCTACAAAGTCGGCTTCCAGCAGCTCGACTTCGGCTACGCCGCCGCCATCGCCTGGGTCGTCGTGGCCCTCATCGCCGCGGTCTCCGCCCTCCAGTACGTCGCCTTCGGAAGGGAGCGCCGCCGGTGACCGCCCTCCAGCCGGCCCCCGTACGCGTCCACCCCGCCCGGCGCGTCGGCCGCTACACCGTGCGTCTGTTCCTTGCGGTCGGCGCCGTCGTCAGCCTCGTGCCGTTCCTGTGGATGGCGATCGCCGCGACGCACTCCACCTCCGACCTGTTCCACTCGCCGCCACCGCTCCTGCCCGGCGGACGCCTGCTCGACAACCTCGCACGACTCCAGGACACCATCGGCTTCGGCCGTGTCCTCCTCAACAGCCTCGGCATCGCCGTCGTGCACACCGCGCTCAGCTCGCTGATCTCCGCCATGTGCGGCTACGGGCTCGCCAAGTACCGCTTCCGCGGAAGGGGTCTGCTGCTCGGCGCCGTGCTCGCCACCATGATGATCCCGTTCCAGGTGCTGCTCGTGCCGCTGTTCCAGATGATGGCGAGCGTCGGCTGGATCGACTCCTACCAAGCCGTCGTCCTGCCGTTCCTTGCCAACTCCTTCGGCATCCTGCTGATGCGGCAGGGCTTCGTCGACTTCCCCGACGAGCTCCTCGAATCGGCCCGCATCGATGGCTCCGGCGAGCTGCGCACCTTCTACCAGGTCGTGCTGCCGTGCGTACGCCCACAGCTCGGCGCCCTGGTCATCTTCACGTTCATGGCGCAGTGGAACAGCTTCATCTGGCCGCTGCTCATGCTCAACTCCGAGGACAAATACACCGTGCCCGTCGCGCTCAACACCCTCACGGGGCTCTCCCATGTCGACTACTCGGGCCTGATGCTCGGCTCGCTGCTCGCGACGCTGCCCCTCATGGTCCTCTTCCTGCTCTTCCAGCGGCAGTTCGTGGCCGGGCTGCTCGGCGGGGCGGTGAAGGGATGAGCCGCCTGACTCGAGTCCCGGGCGTCCTCTATGGCGGTGACTACAACCCCGAGCAGTGGCCCGAGGACGTCTGGGCCGAGGACGCCGAGCTGATGCGCGAGGCCGGCGTCACCATGGTGACCGTCGGCGTCTTCTCCTGGGCGAGACTCCAGCCCGGCCCGGACACCTGGGACTTCGCCTGGTTCGACCGGCTCCTCGACCTGCTGCACGCCCACGGTGTCGCCGTCGATCTGGCCACCGCGACCGCGTCACCTCCCGCCTGGCTCGTGCGCGCCCACCCCGAGATCCTGCCGGTCACGGCCGACGGCGTACGTCTCGAATTCGGCTCGCGCCAGCACTACTGCCCGTCCTCGCCCGTGTACCGTGCCGCCGCCGTGCGCCTGACCCGCGCCCTCGCCGAACGCTACGCACACCACCCGGCGCTCGCCCTGTGGCACATCCACAACGAGTACGGCGACCATGTCACCGAGTGCTTCTGCGCCCGCTCCGCCGACCACTTCCGTACCTGGCTCACCGACCGCTACGGCACGATCGACGCCCTCAACCACGCCTGGGGAACGGCCTTCTGGTCGCAGCGCTACGGCACGTACGCCGAGGTCGAACCCCCGCGCACCGCGCCCGGACCGGTCAACCCGACGCAGCTCCTCGACTGGCGGCGCTTCTGCTCCGACGCCCTCCTGGACTGCCACCGCGCCGAGCGCGACGTCCTGAGCGAGCTGAGCCCGGACATCCCGGCCACCACCAACTTCATGTCGATGTTCAAGGCACTCGACTACTGGAAGTGGGCCGAGCACGAGGACCTCGTCTCCGACGACGCCTACCCGGACCCCACCGACCCGCGCGCCCACGTCAACGCCGCCCTCAACTACGACCTGATGCGCTCGCTCAAGGGCGGCCGCCCCTGGCTGCTCCTCGAGCAGGCGCCGTCCGCGGTCAGCTGGCGCCCGGTCAACGTCCCCAAGAAGCCCGGCCTGCAACGCCTCTGGTCCCTCCAGGCCCTGGCCCGCGGCGCCGACGGCATCATGTACTTCCAGTGGCGCGCCTCCCACGCGGGCGCCGAGAAATACCACAGCGCACTGCTGCCGCACCGCGGCACCGCCTCCCGCGGCTGGCGCGAGACCGTCCGCTTCGGCACCGAACTCGCCCGGCTCGGCGAGGTCACCGGCGCCACCACCCCTGCGGACGTGGCGATCGTCCTCGACTGGGACTCCTGGTGGGCCCTCGAGGCCGACGACCACCCCTCGGCACGCATGCGCTGGCGCGACCTCCTGCGCCCCTGGTATGCGGCGCTCCACGCCCGCGCAGTCACCGCCGAGTTCGTGCCCCCGCACGCCGACCTCGACGGCTACCGGGCGGTCCTCGCGCCCAACCTCCACCTGCTGCGCCCCGAGAACGCCGAACGCATCGCCGCGTACGTCCGGGGAGGCGGCCACCTCGTGTGCGGCCCCTTCAGCGGCGTCGTCGACGGCCACGACCACATCCACGACGGGGGCGCGCCCGGACCACTGAGAGACGTACTCGGCGTGAGCGTCGACGAGTTCTGGCCGATCCGCGACGGCGAGGCGGTGCAGCTGGCCTCCGGCGCCGAGGCCACCCTGTGGAGCGAGTGGATCGAGACCGAGGGCCCGGAGACCGAGGTCGTCGACGTGTACGCGGCCGGAGAGCTGACCGGCCGCCCCGCCGTCACCCGCCACCCCTACGGCAGTGGCACCGCCTGGTACGCGAGTGCTCACCTCGGCGACGGCATCGGCGCCGTGTTCGACGCCGCACTGCCGGAGGCCGGCGTACGGCCCGTGCTCGACGTCCCCGAGGGAGTCGAGGCGACCGTCCGGACCGGCGAGCAGGGCACGTACCTCTTCGTCCTCAACCACAGCGACCACGACACACGGACGCCATTGACCGGCGCCTACGCCGCAGGCGGCACCGATCTGCTCACCGGAACGACCGTCCGCGACCACGTACGCCTCGGCCCGCTCGGCGTCGCCGTCCTGCGCATCGCCACCGACTCCCTTGGAGGGACCCAGAAGTGACCGGACACCGGCCCCTGAGAGCTCTGACTGCACTCCTTCTCGCCGGCGGCGCCCTCGCCGTGCCGCAAGCGGCCTCCGCCCATGAGCACCCGGCGCCGGCGTCCCCGTACGCCGACGTGCTCGACCTGCACGGCACCCCGGCCGCCGCCCTGCCCGGCGACGACGAGGACAACAACCCCGTCACCGTCTTCGCCGACCAAGGGGCCTGGCATGCCTACGCCCTGCCGAAGGCCGGTGACAAGGACGCGTACGGCGGCTTCTCCGGGCCCCTCTACATTGCCCAGGAATACCCCTGGTGGCTCAGCAAGTCCTTCAGCCGCATGCGCCTCACCGAACACGGCCGCACCCTCGACCTGGCCGGCGGCGGCACACCCCGGTTCACGTCATTGCCCGGCCGGCTCCTCCAGTCGTACGACCTCGGTCACGGACTGCGCCTCACCCTCGAACTCCGCTTCGCGACCGACCGCAGCGCCCTGGTGCGCGCCCAGGTCCGCAATACCGGCTCGGCGCCCCGCACGCTGGGCGCCGACTGGACGGGCAGCCTGCTGCGGCCCGCCGACAGACCGATGCGCGACGCGCCCTCGCTGACCGCCACCCGCTCGGGCGTCGGCGTCGACTTCGCCAAGGTCCGTGAGACCTGGGACTACCTCACCGACGGCACGGAACGCTTCGAGGTCACCCACAACGACCGCGTCCGCACCACGGTGGACGGTGACACGTATCGCACCGAGGCCACCGAGCCGGTGACCCTCGCGCCGGGTCGCTCGCACAGCTTCGACTGGACCGAGTCCTACACCTTCACCGCCGCTGAGAGGAGCCGCGAGAACGCGACGGTGCGGGACGTCCTCGACCACCCGGCGTCGGTCGTCTCGGCGAGCGACGCACGCTGGCGCGGCTACGTCGCCGGAGTGACCCGGAACGTGCCCGCGGACCGGCGGCGCGCCGCCGTGAAGTCCCTGGAGACCCTCGTCACCAACTGGCGCAGCGCGGCAGGGCAGATCAAGCACGACGGGATTACGCCGTCGATCTCCTACAAGTGGTTCACCGGCGGTATCTGGGCCTGGGACACCTGGAAGCAGGCCGTGGGCACGGCCCGCTTCGCGCCCGATCTGGCCGAGTCACAGATCCGCTCCATGTTCGACTGGCAGATCACGTCGGACTCCGCGACGCGCCCGCAGGACGTCGGGATGATCCCGGACGTCATCTTCTACAACGCCCCCTCGCGCGGCGGCGGCAACTGGAACGAGCGCAACTCCAAGCCCCCGCTGGCCGCCTGGGCCGTGTGGGAGGTGTACGCGAAGACGGGCGACAAGGCCTTCCTTCGTGAGATGTACCCGAAGCTCGCCGCCTACCAGGCCTGGTGGTACCGCAACCGCGACCACGACCACAACGGCCTCGCCGAGTACGGTGCCACCGTCGACCCCGCCAACAACTCGCCCGAGGAACGGCGCCTCGCCGCTGCCTGGGAGAGCGGCATGGACAACGCGCCCCGCTTCGACGCCGCCCTCGGCGCGAACGTCGTTGCCAACCGCGCGGCCGACGGAACACTCCTCGGCTACTCCCTCAACCAGGAGTCCGTCGACCTGAACTCCTATCTCGCCGCTGACCAGGGGCACTTGGCGCGCATCGCGAGCGCGCTCGGCCGCGGTGCCGACGCCGAGCGGTGGATGCAGCGGTCCGCCGCGACCTCCTCCGCCGTCCGCACGACGATGTACGACCCCACCGACGGCTGGTTCCACGACACCGCGCTGGGCAGCGGCGCGCCGCTCACGGCCCGCGGCCGTGGCATCGAGGGCGCGGTCCCGCTGTGGACCGGCACCGCGTCCAGGGCGCAGGCCCGCGCCGTGCGCGACAAGCTGACGGACCCGGCGGAGTTCGCGACGACCGTCCCGTTCCCGACCGTGTCGAAGAGCTCCCCCTACTTCTCGCCGACCGCGTACTGGCGCGGCCCCGTGTGGTTCGACCAGGCCTACTTCGCCCTCGGCGGCCTGCGCCGCTACGGCTACGACAAGGACGCGAACGCCCTGACGGATCAACTCCTCACCCATGCGTCGGGCCTCACCGGCAACGGGCCGATCATGGAGAACTACGACCCGACGACGGGAGCCCCGCTCAACTCGCCCAATTTCAGCTGGTCGGCGGCTCTGCTGCTGCCGATGCTGACACGGGACAACTAGTCCCGCATCAGGCAACGTTCGCCCTGTCGACGACGGCGCGTAGGCGCCGGTCGTCACAGGCGGCAGGTCGCTGGACGTGGCTGATCAGCACCGCGCACACCGAGCCGAGGCGTACCCGACCGCTCGATGATGACCTCCGCGAACCTGCAGAAGAGCGACCGGCCGGTGGTGATTCGGCCCAAGGTGCTCTTGTGCGGGTGTAGACAGGGCATCAGTCACGAGGGCGCCCGTCGGGCGCGCACGTCGCGAACGTCAGGAAGGGACTGCGCATGTTCCGGAAGGTACTTGTCGCGAACCGTGGTGAGATCGCCGTCCGTGCGTTCCGCGCCGCCTACGAACTGGGCGCGGGAACGGCGGCGGTGTTCCCGTACGAGGACCGCGGCTCGCTGCATCGTCTCAAGGCCGACGAGGCCTACGAGATCGGCCGGAGGGGGCACCCGGTGCGCGCCTACCTGTCGGTCGAGGAGATCGTGGACGCGGCGCGCAGGGCCGGGGCGGACGCCGTGTACCCCGGGTACGGCTTCCTGTCCGAGAACCCGGATCTGGCCCGGGCCTGCGAGGACGCCGGGATCACGTTCATCGGTCCCGGCGTCGGGGTGCTGGAACTGACCGGCAACAAGGCGCGCGCGGTCGCCGCGGCCCGTGCGGCGGGCGTGCCGGTCCTGGGGTCGTCGCAGCCGTCGACCGACGTGGACGAGCTGGCGGCGGCCGCGGAGGAGATCGGCTTCCCGTTGTTCGTCAAAGCGGTCGCCGGAGGCGGCGGGCGCGGAATGCGGCGAGTGGACGACCCCGCGCACCTGCGCGAGGCCATCGAGGCGGCGTCCCGCGAGGCCGAGTCCGCCTTCGGCGACGCCACGGTGTTCCTGGAGAAGGCCGTCGTCCACCCCCGCCACATCGAGGTGCAGATTCTCGCCGACGGACACGGCGACGTCATCCACCTGTTCGAGCGGGACTGCTCGGTGCAGCGGCGCCACCAGAAGGTCGTCGAACTGGCCCCGGCGCCCAACCTCGACCCCGTGATCCGGGACCGCATCTGCGCCGACGCGGTCGCCTTCGCGCACAGCATCGGCTACCGCAACGCCGGCACCGTCGAGTTCCTGCTCGACCGGGAAGGCAACCACGTCTTCATCGAGATGAACCCGCGCATCCAGGTCGAGCACACGGTGACCGAGGAGGTCACCGACGTCGACCTGGTCCAGGCGCAACTGCGCATCGCCGCCGGCGAGACCCTGGCCGACCTCGGTCTCGCACAGGACAGGATCTACCTGCGGGGTGCCGCACTGCAGTGCCGGATCACCAGCGAGGACCCGGCCAACGGGTTCCGGCCGGACACCGGCACCATCAGCGCGTACCGCTCGCCGGGCGGCTCCGGCATCCGGCTGGACGGCGGCACCGCTTTCGTCGGCTCGGAGATCAGCGCCCACTTCGACTCCATGCTGGTGAAACTGACCTGCCGGGGCCGCGACTTCGCCACCGCGGTGCGACGGGCCCGGCGCGCGGTGGCCGAGTTCCGCATCCGCGGCGTGGCCACGAACATTCCGTTCCTGCAGGCGGTCCTCGACGACCCGGACTTCCAGGAGGGCCGGGTCACCACGTCGTTCATCGAGGAGCGCCCGCATCTGCTGACCTCGCGCCACTCCGCCGACCGCGGCACCCGCCTGCTCACCTACCTCGCCGACGTCACGGTCAACAAGCCGCACGGCGAGCGCCCGCACCTGATCGACCCCACGACCAAACTGCCGGACATCGCGAACGGCGTACCGCCCGCCGGGTCGAAGCAGCAGCTGACCGAGCTGGGGCCGGAGGGCTTCGCGCGGCGGCTGCGGGAATCACCCATGGTGGCCGTCACCGACACCACCTTCCGGGACGCCCACCAGTCCCTGCTGGCCACCCGGGTGCGGACGAAGGATCTGCTGGCCGTTGCCCCGGCCGTGGCCCGGACTCTGCCGCAGCTGCTCTCGCTGGAGTGCTGGGGCGGCGCCACCTACGACGTGGCGCTGCGCTTCCTGGCCGAGGACCCATGGGACCGCCTGGCCCGCCTGCGTGAGGCGGTGCCCAACATCTGCCTGCAGATGCTGCTGCGTGGCCGCAATACGGTCGGCTACACCCCATACCCCGCAGAGGTCACCACCGCCTTCGTCGAGGAGGCCACCCGGACCGGCATCGACATCTTCCGCATCTTCGACGCGCTCAATGACGTCGGCCGGATGCGGCCTGCGATCGACGCCGTACGCGAGACCGGATCGGCCGTTGCCGAGGTGGCCCTGTGCTACACCTCGGACCTGTCCGACCCGGCCGAGAAGCTCTACACCCTCGACTACTACCTCCGGCTCGCCGAGCAGATCGTCGAGGCCGGCGCGCACGTCCTGGCGATCAAGGACATGGCGGGGCTGCTCCGGGCACCCGCCGCCGCGAAACTGGTGACCGCGCTGCGCAGGGAGTTCGAGCTGCCCGTCCACCTCCACACCCACGACACGGCCGGCGGTCAGCTGGCCACCTACCTGGCGGCGATCAACGCGGGCGCCGACGCCGTGGACGGAGCGGTGGCCTCGATGGCGGGCACCACCTCGCAGCCCTCGCTGTCGGCGATCGTCGCGGCCACCGACCACTCCGAGCGGCCGACCGGGCTGAGCCTGCGGGCGGTCGGCGACCTCGAACCGTACTGGGAGATCGTGCGCAGGATCTACGCGCCGTTCGAGGCCGGCCCGGCCTCGCCCACCGGGCGCGTGTACGACCACGGGATCCCCGGCGGTCAGCTGTCCAACCTGCGCGTCCAGGCAAGGGAGTTGGGCCTCGGCGACCGGTTCGAGGACATCGAGGCGATGTACGCCGCGGCCGACCGCATGCTCGGCCGCCCGGTCAAGGTCACACCGTCGTCCAAAGTGGTCGGCGACCTCGCCCTGCACCTCGTCGGCGCGGGCGTCTCACCTGAGCGGTTCGCCGCCGAGCCCGGCGCGTACGACATCCCGGACTCCGTGATCGGTTTCCTGCGCGGCGAGCTGGGCGACCCGCCCGGCGGCTGGCCGGAGCCGTTCCGCAGCAAGGCCCTCAAGGGCCGCGCCGCGCCCAGGCCGGTCGCCGAACTGTCCGCCGGGGACCGCGACGGACTGGAAAAGGACCGGCGGGCCACCCTCAACCGACTGCTGTTCCCCGGACCGGCGAAGGAGTTCGAGGCACATCGGGACGCCTACGGCGACACCGGAGTCCTGCCGAGCAAGGACTTCTTCTACGGTCTGCTGCCCGGGGAGGAGCATGAGGTGGACCTCGAGCCCGGGGTGCGGCTGCTCATCGCACTGGAGGCGATCGGTGAAGCGGATGAGCGCGGCATGCGCACCGTGATGGCCACGCTCAACGGCCAGCTCCGGCCGATCCAGGTGCGTGACCGCTCGGTGGCTTCGGAACTGCCGGCCGCGGAGAAGGCCGACAAGTCCGACCCGAAACACGTAGCCGCGCCGTTCGCCGGGGTGGTGACGCTGTCGGTCGCAGCCGGAGACCGGATCGAGGCGGGTGCGACCATCGCGACGATCGAGGCGATGAAGATGGAGGCCGCCATCACCGCTCCGGTCGCCGGAGCTGTGGACCGTCTGGCCATCACCGCCGTTCAGCAGGTCGAGGCGGGCGACCTCCTGATGGTGATCGCCTAACGGCCTGCCCCGCGGTAGGGAGTGGGCTCCCGACGCCCTGCGACTCCGCTTGCGGCGTTGTCGTCAGTCACCGACGCTCCGCGTCGACTCCGTCCTCCGCCTTGCCATCGAAGCCGCATGACGCCGCTCGCTGATCCACTCCCTGCCGCGGGGGAGGCCGTAAGGGTTGTCCCGTAGTCCCTGGCGGACCAGCGCGCGGCGTCGGATGCGGTGCATCGCAAGGCGGAGGGGTGTCCGCATACTGGATGTATTCGGACGTTCCGACAACGCTGCGAGGTGCCGTAGCTGTCGTCGTGCGCCCGCCAGGGATCGCGGGACAGCCCTTGGCCCCTGTGAGATTGATCGCCCGGGCCCCGGGACCGTGCAGATGCCCGCCCGGCTCCGGGACCCCACGGCCGGGAGGTGCGCAGGCCGGGAGGGTTCACCGCGCATGCGACGATCTCGCGGTGAACCCTCCCTGACGGTGTTCCTGGCCGGCGCCGACAACTGGGAGTACCCCGACAGCGGCGATGGGATCGGCTGTCCGACGCTCGCCCTCACCGAGGGGGGACGTCGGATCCCCTGGTGAGCCGAGGACGGTCACTGCTCCCGCATGCCCCACGGAGAGCCATACGCGGTGAGCAGGTCCAGGAAGGGGCGGGCGGGGAAGGCCTCCGGGCCGAGGACTCCCGAGCCGGTCCACGCGCCCGTGGCCAGGAGTTCGAGGGCGACGACCGGGTTGACGGCCGTCTGCCACACCACTGCCTGGGAGCCGTACTCGGCCATCGACCATTGGTTGTCGACCACGTGGTAGAGGTAGACCTCGCGCGGCGCGCCGTCCTTGGTGCCGCGCACCCAGGTGCCCGCGCAGGTCTTGCCGTGCATGCGCTCGCCCAGCGTCGCCGGGTCCGGCAGGCAGGCGGCCACGACGTCGCGGGGCGACACACCCACCGGGCCCGCAGCGCTCGGCACGGTCACCGGGTCGGTGCGGTCCAGGCCCAGGAGGTGCAGCGTCCTGAGGGTCTGGATGAATTCCTCGCCCAGGCCGTACTTGAAGGTCACGCGCCGTGCGTCGATCCAACGGGGGACAAGCAGCACCTCCTCGTGCTCCACGTTCACGCACTCGACCGGGCCGATGCCCTCGGGGAAGTCGAACACCTCCGGCTCGCTGAAGGGCGCGGTGGTGAACCAGCCGCGGTCCGCTTCGTAGACGACCGGCGGATTGAGGCACTCCTCAATGGTGGTCCAGATGCTGAAGGAGGGTGCGAACTCGTAGCCGTCGACGGTGAGGTTCGCGCCGTCGCGGATGCCGATCTCCTCGATCTCGTCGAAGAGTTCGTCGGCCGCGTACCGCGCGAAGACATCGGACAGCCCCGGCTCCACGCCCATGCCGACGAGGGCCAGCGCGCCCGCCTTCTCCCAGTCGGCGGCCTGCGCGAACTGCGTGTCGCCGAGCATGACCCCGCACTCCTCGTACGGTCGCTCGGGGTGCGGGCGCGACAGAGACATCGCCATGTCGAGGTAGGTTGCGCCGGCCGCGAGCGCCGCCTGGAAGAGGGGCATCACGAACCGTGGGTCGGTGGCATTGAGCAGGACGTCGCACCCGTGCCGCGTCAGCAGCGCCGTCACCGCGGCCTGATCGGACGCGTCGACGTGCTCGGCACGGAAGCGTCCCGCGGTGCCCGCGAGGGCAGCGACCGCCGCCTCGGCCCGGCTCAGGTCGTAGTCGGCCACGACCATCTCGTCGAAGAACGAGCGCCGGGCCGCGATCCGGGTGATCGCGGTGCCCACACCGCCGGCTCCCACAAGCAGAACACGCATGACACGGACTTCCTCTCAGTGGAGATGGGGCATGCCCGCGCGGACCGAAGGCGCGGCGCCCCTGCCGGGAGATCCAACGCCGCGTGCTCGGGTAAGGTCAATGGTGTTGGCATAAGGGCCGGGGCGAGGAGGCGGCGGTGGCGAAAGCGGTGGTGCCCGAGGAGAAACGGCGGCGCCGCCGTCCCACCAGGAGCGGCACCGTGCTGTCCGAGCAACTGATCGTCGAGACCGCCCTGCGGATGCTGTGTGAGCACGGCAGCGCGGGACTCACCGCCCGCCGTCTCGGCCTGGCCCTGGACGCCGACCCCAGCACCCTCTACCGGTACTTCCGCGGCATGGACGATCTGACCCTCGCCATCGGCGACGCCCTCATCGGGCAGGCCCTGCAAGGCTGGCGGCCCACGGGGGAGTGGCGGTCGGATCTGCGCGGCCTCGGGTTGCGCATCCACGCCGTGTATGTCGGGCATCCGCAGGCGGCACTGCTGACCGCGAACCGGGTCACCGGCCGGGCCCACGAGCTGGCGGCCGACGAGGCCATCCTTGACGTACTCCGCACGGCGGGGTTCCCGCTGCCGGACACGGTACGGATCTACCAGGCCTTCATCGACCAGACCCTGGCCTTCGCCGCGCTCGACGCCGCCTCGCTGGCCCTGCCACGCGAAAGCCTCAGCGCCGACGAGGACATGTGGCGTTCGACGTACGCCCGCCTGCCGCGCACCACACACCCCCGGATCGCCGAGGCGGCGCCCCTCCTGGCGACCCGCATGGTCGACAGCGCCTATCCCACGGCCCTGGAGATGCTGCTGGACGGCGCCGCAGCGCAGTGGGAGGCACTGCGCTCCCGGCGATAGAGGACCGTCCGGGGTCGTTGCGGGGCGGACTCGTCCGTTGACGCCGGCGCCGTTGCAGTTGGGGCAGGCGCCCTCGGAGTTGGCGCTGAACAGCCACCCGGTAGAGCACCGCGTGCGGTTCCCCGTCCGCGAAGGCGGCACCGCCCGTCGCTGCGAATACGACGGTCTGTTCCAGTGCGAACACATCGGCCGAAGCAGCGGCCTCTCCGCCGAGCACCAGCTCCGGCGCCATATAGGCGACCGTGCCGAGGGGCGTACCGCTCTGCGTCACCGACGTGGTATCCGCAGCCCGCGCGTTACCGAAGTCGATGACGCGTGGCCCGTCCGAGGCGAGCAGCACGTTCGACGGCTTGAGGTCACGGTGCACGATGCTCTCGCGGTGCACTGCCTGCAGCGCCTCCGCGACACCGGCGATCAGTCGCAGCACGGTGTCGACGGACAGTGGCCCGTGGTCACGCACCGCATCGGCGAGGGACGGCCCCGGCACATAGGCGGTGGCACACCATGGCATGGAGCCCTCGGTGTCGCTGTCCACGACCGGAGCCGTACAGAGCCCGTGTACTCGGCTCGCCGCCGCCACCTCGGCCCGGAACCGCTTCCGGAACTCGGCGCTCTCGGCCAGCTCCGGACGGATCACCTTGACCGCGACGGCCCGCCCGCCGGGCGTGTGGGAGAGATAGACCCGCCCCATGCCGCCGGACCCGAGCTCACAGCGTAGACCGGGCAGTTGCGGCCGTTTCGCTCACGTGTCCGTGCCCGCGCCACCGACCAGGGCGGCCAAGTGGTCCCGGTCCTGTGGGTTGTTGAGGTTCACGGTCTCGTACTGGTGCCGCGGCCACAGAGGACGGCCCTCGATCCAAGGGACGACAGTGGGGCCGCTGTCCTGCCAGCCGTGCAGGTCCGCGGCACCGGCCGGCGGCGGCATCCCGTGCGTGGGGTGCTTGGGTGTACCCGGCGGGTTGACCTCCATGAACGCTTCCGGTGGGTCGTCCGGGCCTCCGTGCGCGGGAAAGAGCACCAGGACGAACCCGTCGTCGGGGCCGGGCAGCAGGACATAGCGTTTGGGGACGGGAACGGGCGCTCGGGCAGCGAGCGCGAGGGCCTTGACCGCGGGTATCCCGTCGAGCATGCGGCGGCCGAACCGGAGAGCGTTGAATGCGGACAGGGCCGCGAACATCAGCGGCACCGAGATGACCGGATCCCTGCCGAGCAGCCACCAGGTCACCGTCATCCCGATCGCGAAAGCCGCGTTGAGCACGGTCGGCCAGAGCTGGGATATCTCCAGCAGTGAGCGTACGCGCCACCAGGGCGCGACCCGGATGTCGGCCTCATGGTGCGGGCCGACGCCCTCTTCCTCCGCAGTCGCCTGTCGGTAGGCCGCTTCCGCCATGGTCCCGTAAGTCAGGTCCGGTTCCTGGGGGCGGTCGAGTTCATCGCTCAGGGCAGTCTGCGGCTGCACCGGCGTCGCTCTGTGGAAGAGTCCTTGTTGTTCAGCGATCTTCAATTCGTTGCGACGGGTGCGGTCGGTGTGGATGGGGCGTGCCCACAGCAGGTGTGCGCCGCCCGGCTGGGCGAGGACTCCGCCGGCCCGCGCGTCGCCGCACCACCACAGCACACCGTTGCGACCGGGGCTGGCCAGGTGATAACGCTGTGGCACGGTGCGTACCGACAACAGCACGAGACCGTCGCCGACAGGGTCCCGCAGCACCACTCGCGGAGCGCCCTGACGGGTCGGGATAGTCACGGCGGCGCATGCGATCCAGGGACGGCTCGTGAGCGCGCGCCGCATGTGGCGGCAGTTGATGAGCGCCACCATGCCCACGACCACGGCGACCGGACCGCCTCCGACGCAGGCGACGGCGACGGCGCTCACCCAGCCGATACCGGCCTCGTCGGCGGCCGGCCCGACGGACAGCCCGACGATCACGGCCGCGAGCCCGGCCCAGACCCATCCGCGGGCGCGACGGCGACGTTCGGCGAGTCCTTCGGCGGTGGCGTCCATCTCGACAGCGGTGGTCGTGTGCGTCACCGGGAGCAGCTCAGGCATCTGTCTCTCCCCTGCTTCGCGCGTCATCGACCGCCCGGCGCCGCATCTCGCGCCGGTGGAATCGCTCACCGAGCTGTGATCCGCCGATGAGTCCGGCCGCGAACAGCAACAGGCCGACCTGCACGACGGTGGCGAGGAACCTGAAGTCTTCGGTGCCCAGACCGCTCAAGTGCAGCAGTGGAGCGACCATGCCACCGGCCCAGATGACCAGCAGTGCGACCCCGCGGACGCGAATGCCCCATGGACTGGTCGAATGGCGGACCCACTGGGGCGCCCAGCCTCGCAATGAGGCGGCGGCCAAGGGCAGCGTGAACGCCGACCAGACGACCAGCCAGAGCCACGTGAACACGGCTTGTACTCCATCTCTGTGAAGCCGCCGAGCGGCGGGAGGTTCCCTGGTTACTGCTGCTTCGGGCCGTCGTACGCCAGAGGTGGCTCCTCGAGCACTCCGTCGAAGGCGAGAGACAGGATGGGAAGCGCGACCCCCGTGATGCCGACCCCCAGAAACCAGGTCATGTGCGCTCACCGCCCCTCTCCCCGCTCGCGCCCTGTCGGCGAACGGATGTTGACACGCGAGCGCCGGGCATGACATTGCCTTGGTCCGGCAATCTTTACACTCCTTTTATGCCGCGCTTCTACAGCCCGAGGCTTTCGGCACCTCGGGCGGCGAGCCGAAGTCCTCGCCCAGCTGCGGATGGTGCGGAAAGAACGGCAGGGGAATCCTCCCGGAGCGCGCACAGAACGCCGGGTCGGCAACAGGCGCGCGCGGGCTCCCATCACTGCGCGAACACCGACCCGCATCAGCACGTGCTGGGCCACGGTCCGTGACAACGGGTGCTCTTCCTCGGAGCCCTGGTCATTGTTCGTGACAGCGCTCCGGGCTCGGCCCATGGGAGCGTGCTCTTCCTGCCCCTGCCGACGGCGCAGCTCGGGCGGTCCTGGGCCTGCGTACCCCTCTGCCGACCCGGGACAGCCTCTATTCCTGCCGCTGTCCGTGCTGACATCGGCGGGCCTCGCCTCGGAGGGCCTTCATGTGCCGTTCCTGCGCTCGGTGCTCGGGACGGAGCCACGGGGCTGGACGCAGGCCACATGGCGGCCGCGGCCGACCGTGGGCGAGGAAACGTGTGATGAAGGGGTGGCGTCTCACCGGGGGAGCCGACGCGCCAGGAGACCGGCCTGCCGGAAGCGAGCGCCGGAGCATACGGGCTGCCAGGCCGAGGGAGGGCCGGATGGGCTTGGTTCGGCGCTGATGGCCCGACTGCACGTGTGACCGCGGCGAGGGCCCGGCGGCCGGGCTGCCTGCAAGCGGTTCTGGGTCACAAACCATCGCCTGCCGACGGCGGGCCTCCCGCCATCGACGCTCCCGGCCATGGACTCGGCGACGGCCGCGACCGTGTGGGAGGACGTGTTGCGGCGGGTCCCACGGCCGGGCCCGACGTGGGCCGCCCGGACGGACGGCAGCGCATGTCCGTCCGGGCGACCACCAGGTGCGGGTCACGTGGCGTGCTTGATTTCGATGTGCTTCGCCTCCGCCTTCTCCTCGCCGAGGCCGACGCTGACGGTCAGCATGCCGTCGATGTATTCGGCACGGACGTCGTTCTCGTCCGCGCTCTTGGGCAGGGTGACACTGCGGGTCAGGGATCCGTAGCGGAGCTCGCTGCGATGCTTGTCCACCTCGCGCTCGGTGCGCTCGGCCCTGATGGTGAGGTTGCCGTCCTCGACCGTGACGTCCAGATCCTTGACCTCGATGCCCGGGAGTTCCGCTCGAATGACGTAGCGGTCGTCCTCGGTGAACTCCTCGATCCTCATGGTGTACAGATCGGCCATCGCCGGCATGGTGAATCGGGTGGGGAAGGCCTCGAACCAGTCCGGCAGATCCGGGAACGGGAACTTCTGCTTGCGTGCGATTACAGCCATGCCCAGACCTCCTCGGTCCTGCGGTTACGACATGTCCAGTCCACCGCGCCACGCTCCCGAACGCAGGGGCCGAACAGTCCGCAACGGGGGTCCGAAGGTCCCTGGAGCTCGCCCTTGCCCTGGGGAACAGCTCTCTGAACGGGGGCCGCTCGGCCCTCCGCCTCGTCGTTCATGTGCGTACCGTGCAGGTATGAGCTGCGGCCGCAGCCCACGGCTGCTGCCCCGCGCACGCAGACAGGTGGAGGAAGCCATGACAGCTGCCAGTGAACCACTCCCGATCATGCTCGGCGTCGACGCCGTGGAGCCGGCCGATGCGGCCCTGGCTTGGGCCACCGACGAAGCCGCCCGCCGTGGGGTGCGCCTGCATCTGGTCCACGCCGTGTTGCCTGTGACCCATCGCGTACGCGGCGTCGAGGAGACGGCACACCACAAGGCCTTGCGCCAGCTGGGCGACGAGGCGCTCGACAAGGCGACGGCTCGTGCCCATGAGCGCCAGCCGGGTCTTGAGGTGACGACCTTCATCACGGATGGCAATCCGGCCCAGGTCCTGGTACGGAGGTCCGCGCACGCGCGGCTGGTGGTCCTCGGCTCGCGTCGGCTGGGCCGGCTGGGGGAGGTGCTCAGTGCTGTCTCGACGACGGTTCCGGTCAGTGCTCACGCTGTCTGTCCGGTGGCCGTGGTGCCGGAAGCCGGGCGTACTGAGGAGGAGCCGCCGTACCTGGTGGTCGGGGTGGACGCCAGCCGGTCGGCCGATGCCGCGCTGGATCACGCCTTGGAGGCCGCTGTCTCGCAAGGCGCCTCCGTGCGTGCGGTGTGGGTGTGGCAGCGGCGGCTGCCAGGGCTTTTCGATGAGGACGCTGCGCTTGAGGCGTGCCACAGGCAGCTGCATGAAGCAACCGCGGGGCGGTCAAGTGCCTACCGCGATGTTCCCCTGAGCCACGCGGTGCTGCGGGGGCATCCTGTCGAGGTGTTGGCGGAGGCTTCCGAGCATGCGCTCGCTGTGATCGTCGGCCGCCGTGGCCGGGAAGGTTTCACCGGTATGCGACTGGGCTCCGTCCCGCATGGGCTGCTGCACAGGGCAGCCTGCCCCGTGATCACTGTGCCCCCGCCGGCCGGCGAAGGGATCTGAGACCGGGAGACCGGACCGAAGCGCATACCGCACCGGCCGATTGTGCGAGCCTCTCGCCCAGCGACTGCGCACGGACGGAACGGCGCGTGGTGAGCCGCTGCCCGGTCGCCGCAAGCACGCCTGCACGAGCCCGGTCATCGCCCGACCAGGCCACGAGGGCGACGGCGTCTACGCGACGAGGGCCCGCCTCGGCAGCGAGAAGCGCCTCGACCGGGAGTCCGACGACGAAAACGGGCGGTACACGATCTCTGCCGATCAGACCGACCAGCAGAAGCCCGACTCCATGCCTGAGGCCGACCTGACAACGTTCTACCCGGCCTGCGACGCCGGCGACGGCACCAGGTGACGAGCGCCCGCCATCCGCGGCCCGGTGCCGGGCCGCAGCCGTCCAGGTGTCGCCGGACCGCCACAGCCGCTCCGCGTCAGCCGGGCCAGTGGAGTACGGCGCCGACCGTGGGCCGCAGACCCGCCCTGAGCGCCGCGCTGGGTTACCGGTGCACCGCACCCAACGACGCGGATCTCGCGGCGCCGAGTGGCGTTCCACGGCGACCTGACGCCCACCGTCCCGGCACACGAACAGAGCGTCACCGCACGGTGGGGCTCTCGCCGCTGTGAGTCGCAAACGCGTTCAAGGCCTGGCCAAAGAAGGGCCCGTGCGCAAGGATCACGCTCGCACCACGCCATCCCCCGCTCTTCGACACACCTCCGCACCACATCCCAGCACGGGAGGATGTACATGACTCGCCGCACACCCCGCGGCCTGATCGCCGCGGCCACCGCCACCGTGGCCCTGCTCGCTCCGGCCGGAGCGGCCTCGGCCTCGGGCGCAGTCCCCGCCCCGGCCGAACCACAGGCCCGGGTATTCATGGTCAACCCCGTCCAGTCCTCGGGTGACCAGTCGTTCTCCGATGCCAAGGACTCGGCCGACGCCGTCCCCGCCTCGAGCTATGCCTCTGCCGCGTTGCGTAATCTCGACGGCAGTGGCGGACTCTCCGGACGGTGGGCCTACATCAGGTCGGACACCGGCGCCTCCGCAAAGACCGCCGACGCCGGCACGTACACCCGGCACGACGACCAGTTCGAGCAGGTCATGGCCTATTTTTGGGTCAATGAGGCACAGGAGTACCTGCAGGGCCTCGGCTTTGGCAGCGAACTGCCCGGCGCCAACAACCGTGCGCAGCCCATCCGTATCAACCAGTGGGGTGCGGACAATTCCTTCTTCACCGACAAGAAGGCCGAGATCCGCTTCGGCAAGGGCGGCGTGGACGATGCCGAGGACGCCGAGGTGATCGTTCACGAGTACGGACACGCGGTGCACAACGCCCAGGTGCCCGGCTTCGGCACCTCCCCGGAGGCCGGGGCGATCGGTGAGGCCTTCGGCGACTACCTGGCAGTCGAGGTCGGCGCCCATGCGGACGCCCGGTACGGCTGGCCCCTCAAGGCCGACCTGGCGTGCGTCGCCGACTGGGACTCGGTCGCCTACAGCGTCGCCCCGCACTGTCTGCGCCGGATCGACGGGAACAAGGTGTACGGGGACCGGGTGGGCGAGGTGCACGCGGACGGCGAGATCTGGTCCCGCGCACTCCTGGACATCCGGGGGGCGCTCGGCGCCAGGGTGGCCGACCGCATCATCGTCAACGCTCAGTTCGGCTTCGCGCCCGACACCAGCTTCGAGGACGCCGCGTTGACGACGATTGCGACGGCGCAAAGCATGTACGGCAAGAGCGCGGCGGACGCGGTCCGTGCCGCGTTCAAGGCCCGCGAGATCCCTGGCATCCAGTAGGCAGAGTGACGGCGGTCGCCCCCTTCCCAGGGCGGCCCTCAGCGTGGTCTCGCGTCGGCCTTGAGTCCGTTGCGAGACCATGAACCGCCCGGATCAATCACCGAACGCTGCTACGGCAGATGTGGCGAGTGCGGGCCGGCGCCCGGGGATTGCATCATGGCGACAGCCTTTCTGACGGGGCGCCGTCCCTTGGTTCGGGGGGCGCCCCGTAGACGGAGAGGCCTGTGCTCCCACGCAGCGGTGGCAGGGATTCGGGCGGCCGTACGCGTGATCGGCACCGGTGAGCCGCATCTGCGCCACTCGCGGGCCGACGGCCAGTCGGTCGGGCATGGATCAGCCCTCCCCTACCCCGGCAGCCCTCGCCACCAGCTTGATCCCGCCGTGCCCGATCGTCCGGGCCTCCGCACCCATCACCAACCGTCGCTGACGCTCATTCAAGTGCGGGAACAGCGCACCGAACTTCGCTGCCAACGACGCCTCAAGCCCCTCCACCGTGCTCATACCACAATGATGGCCTCAAGAACGCGAAGCGATGAGTTACTTCTCTGCAAGCCCTAAGTGGTCTGGTTCGGAAGTCCTTCGGGGGTTGACGCGGAGGGCATGAGTTCCTGGACCACATCGGCGAACCTACGACCGCACCGGTATCCTGCCGCAGTTGCGCCCCGCCTCTCCAAGGACGAACTGGACCACCTCAGGGGGCGGACCTCAGTGACATAGAAGTTCAAGCCACGGCCACTTCTGGCGGTGCGTCGACTCCGGGGCTTCCCTGCCGACGACCGTTCGGAGGCGGAGCACTATCGTTCGACCGACGAAGAATCCGATCGGGAGGTCGACCTCATGTTGGACGGGCTGGGTGGGCTGGACGAGTTCTGTACGAGGGCGCTGGCCGAACATAGCTGCGCGTCGGTCTCCGTCGCAGTGGCCGAACGCGATGAGCTCGTGCTCACTCGGGCCTACGGCCAGGCCAGCGTCGCCGACCAGCAGCCGGCCACTCCGGAGACGGTCTACGGGCTGGCCTCCATCACCAAGGCCTTCACCGCCACAGCCGTCTGCCTGGTCGCCGACGAGGGTCTGCTGGACCTCGACACCCCGATCCCCGGCAGCTTCCAGTGGACCGCACCGACACCACGCCAGCTACTCCAACACCGTGGTGGGTTCCCGGCGTTCTACAACTTCCACTACGACACCGGCCCGCTGCCGATCGACATCAACCGCTACCGCACGCTCGTCCGCGAGCCGGGTACCGACTTCGAGTACTCCAACGTCGGCTACCGCGAGCTGGGCAGCCTGCTGGAGGCCGCGACCGGCCAGAGCCTGGGCGACTACCTGCGCGAGCGGATCACCGAGCCGCTGGGCTTGACCAGCTTCGGGTACGGGCCGGCCTATACCGGGACGGCCCCCGTCGCCCAGCGCTACTCCGTCGACGGCCGCACGTACGCCACCTGCTTCAGCGGTCACCCCGCTGCGGGGGCCGGCTGGGCGACCGCCGGCGACGTCGCGCGCTTCGCCCGGACCTCCTCTCAACTGCTCAAGCCCGCCACGATCGCGGCCATGTACGGCGCCGTGCCGATCAACGAGCATCTCGGCTACGGGCTCGGCCGCATCGTCTCGCGCGGCGCCGGACCGGTGATCCGCAGCCACGGCGGTGGCATGGGTGGCGTCGCCGCGATGATGATCGAGATCCCCGAGCGTGAAATCTCGGTCGCCGTCCTGGCCAACTCCACCAACAAGGCCGCCCGCGACGCCATCGTTGACCATCTCGTGGCCATCCTGGCGCCCGGCTTCTCCAACGACCAGCTCAACCCGATCACCGAGCAGACCCGCCCGATGGCACTGGCGCAGGGCGAGTGGGCCGGAGAGATCAGCACCGCGGAGGGGGACATCCCGCTGTGGATCAGGATCCTGGCGAACAGTCAGGTAGAGATTCAGCTGGCCGACGGCCCGCCCGTCACCGCGCCGGCCATCGCCTCCCAGCGCTCGGACCTGCGCGTGAGCGCCCCGATGCAACTACCCACCGCCGACGCTCGGCTCAATAGCCCCAGCTTCGGTCTCGAACTACGTGCCGAGCGAGACCGGTTGGCCGGCCGGGCCATAGCGTTCAAGGACGGCGACCGGGATGGCTGGCTGGGTGCCTACCTGGTCCACCCCTGCGTGCTGCGGCCCCGCTGACGCCGGGGCGAGGCCGGTCCGACCAAGACCACCAGCGGGCAAAGGGCTTGCAGAGAAGTAACCCATCGCTTCGCGTTCTTGAGGCCATCATTGTGGTATGAGTACGGTGGAGGGGCTTGAGGCGTCGTTGGCAGCGAAGTTCGGTTCGCTGTTCCCGCACTTGAATGAGCGTCAGCGACGGTTGGTGATGCGTGCGGAGGCCCGGACGCGACCACCACCCGCACCGGCCTGCACGTGGACGCTCACCTGGACACCGGCTCCTACCCGACCGGGGTCCAGGTCAGCGACGCGCATCTGGCAGCCCTGCCGATCAGCCGGCTGTCTCCACCACTGCCTCACTACCCGCACCGAATACGACGAGACCGCCGCGTTCCCGCCATCCGAGAAGCCTGAACTCACAGCTGCCGCTTGACAGATCAACCGCATCGGATGTCTTCCTCGCCGTCCGGGCCACCGACACCGAAAAGGAGGCCGTAGACACGGTTCCGCCGGCCTCGTCCCGCTCACCGTGGCGAAAATCCGGCGACTCCTGGCAGCTCTCCAGCCCCCGCCAGGACCGCCTCGCAACCCCCTCACCCACGCACTGACCTGGTTCGCCCGGAGGCGACACCACCAAGCCACCGCACGCCGCAGCCACTACCGAAGACGCAGGTCAGGAGATGAAACACCGCTGCGGACTGTCGTCGCGCCGTGGTGCGCGGTGGAGGTCCGCATGTCGACCGACTGCCCGGCGTCGACCCGTGTGCGTCGCCGTCAATTCACCAGATGCGCCGCGCACTTGAGTGGTTCCGGGCGTGTGCCGCACGGCTGCCTTCACATATCCATCATGCTTTCTACATCTCTTCATCACGGATTGTGTATGCTCCAGGCGCTCCATCCGCACCACTGGGGGGACTTCCTCATGCGCATACGCCATGCCATATCCACTGTCGCCGCTGCCGGAACCATCGCGGTTGTTGCCGTCGCCCCGGCACAGGCAGCCGAGTACTCGTCGGCGCTGAAGATCAAGGGTGTCCAGTACGACGCGCCGGGCTCGGACTCCAACAGGTGCTCCACCGGGAACACCAAGGACGAGTACCTGACGATCAAGAACTACGCGTCGACGGCGACCGTCAATCTCAAGGGCTACGTCGTCAAGGATGCCGCGGGCAACCGCTTCACCTTCTCGACCAGCCACTACCTCGAGCCCGGCGACTACATAAAGCTGCGGGGAGGCCACGGCACCGACTCCGACGCCAAGAACGTCGTCTACCGCCAGAACTGCAACTTCATCTGGAACAACGACAAGGACACCATCTACCTGTACAAGCCGTCAGGCAGCCGGGCGGACGTCCACGCCTACACCAAGAGCGGCTCCGACCCCGACCGCAACGGCTACATCAACTACCACGGCTGACGCACCGTCACTGCATATCGCAGGGAACGGCGGCAGAGGGTGAGTGCTCTGCCGCCGGCTCGCCGGCGGGACCTCCCGCTGTCATCCGGCGCTTCGGTCAGTGGCCGCCGGCGCTCTCCTCGCGGACAGCCGTGTGATCCTGCGGAACAGGTCACCGGGAAGTGGCGGACCCTTGGCCGGGGGCGGCGCAGGCATCGTGGCGACCGCGGTCGTCGTGGCCCCGCCGCGGGCTACCAGTGCGCGGGACGGGTGAGGGCGGCAGGCAGCTTGGTGGCCGAGTCGCCCTTGGCCGAGTTGAGCTGGGCCTGGGTGAGGAAGATGCTCCCGGTGAGGTCGGCGCCGCTCAGGTCGGCGCCGCGCAAGTCCGCCCCGATCAGGTCGGCCATGCGCAGGTCGGCCTTCTTGAGGTCGGCCCCGATGAGGCAGGCCCCGCGGAGACTGGCCCCCTGCAGGCGGGCGCCGCCCAGCCCGGCCCCGATCAGCTGGGCTCCCCGGTGGTTCTTCTTGCGGCCGGGCACCGCGGCCCGCACCAGGTCACTGGTCCGCAGCAGCAGAGCGTTCACATCGTCGCGCAGCGCCGCCACGTCAAGGGCCGTGAGCGATGCGGCGTCCCCCCGGGTGAGGCCGTCGACGCGCTTCAGGGCACGGCGCAGGTCCGGGTGGACGGGGCGGGCCGGCGCGAGATCGAGGGCCTCGGTGACGTACCAGAGCAGTTCGTGGAGCTGCCGCATCACCGGCAGGACCTCGAACATCGGGCGGGCAGTCTCCGGCGCCTGCCGCCAGTCCGTTCCACCGAAGGTGACCTGCGAGACCTTCTGGCCCGCACCGAAGCAGTCGAACACGGTGCAGCCCTGGAAGCCCTTCTCCCGCAGACGTGTGTGGATGCCGCAGCGGAAGTCCGTCTGAAGGTTCGCGCACGGCTGCCCGGCGTCCTTGTCCACCGCGAAGTCCGCGGAACGGGCGAAGGGCAGCGCGACACAGCACAGCCCGAAGCAGCTCGCGCAGTCGGCCTGCAGATCGTTGCGGCCGCTGCCGTCGGACGGGGCCGCGTGCTTCTGGGACAACTGCGTGCTCACTCTCCTGTGACGAGACGAGCATGGCGGTCCGCCGCGCTCCGACGCGAGCGTCCATTCTCGCAGACGGCGCGCGCCTGCCGTCCGCGGGAGCACGGCCCCGGGAGCGGCGGCGGGCTCAGTCCGCGTAGACCGGTGGCCGGCGCTCCCTCCAGGAGACGGCCTGCTCCAGCTGGGCGGCCACCTGGAGCAGCAGATCCTCCCGGCTCTGCCCCAGCGGCAGGCTGATCGCGGGGACCGGTGGGCGACGTCGCGTCGTGGCCACAGCCGCCCCGTACGGCGGGGCGTGGGATCAGAAAGCCGACTCCCAGTTCCCCCAGTACATGGCGACCGCCGCGGGCGTGGTGGCCTCCAAGGCCGGTGTCGAGGCAGCGGGCAGGAACTACGGCACATCCGGCGGCCTCGCCTGCACCGGTCCGTTCGAGCTGGGCACCTGGAGCAAGGGCCAGTCGATCGAACTGGATCGCTTCGACGGCTACTGGGGTACCAAGGCCAAGTCCGGCAAAGCAGTGTTCCGCTTCCTGACCGCCCCCTCCGCCCGTACCAACGCCCTGCTCAGCGGGGAAGCCGACGGCGGATATCTGATCCCCACCGAGAGCTACGCCCGGCTGCGCAACAGCGGCGCGGGCACCCTGTACTTCGGCGAGGGCCTCAGCACCGTCAACGTCAACATCACCGACATGCAGGGCCCGCTCGGCGACATCCGCGTACGCCGCGCACTGTCCCTGGCCCTCGACCGGTCCGGGTTCGTCAAGGCCGGCCTCGGCGGCGCCGGCACCGTCACCAACTCGCTCACCACCCGTGCCGCCTGGGCGGAATCCTCGGAACAGACCAGGAAGGCCGCTTTCGACGGCCTGCCGCCGGCCACCCAGGACATCGAGAAGGCCAAGGCGCTGATCAAGGAGGCCGGCGCCACCGGCAAGACCCTGACCGTCGCCACCAGCTCCATCGGCCAGGACGTCTCCCTCCTGGCCACCGCGGTCCAGGCAGCCGGCACCCGGATCGGCCTGAGAATCCAGCTCAAGACCATCGCACCGAACGCGTTCACCGCGCTGTTCACCGATCCCAAGGCGCGCGAGGGCATCGACATGTTCCCGCTCACCTACTACGACTCGATCACCGACCCGCTGGACCTGCTGACGAACTTCAAGACCGGTGCCTACCTGAACTTCGCCGGCTTCAGCGACAAGACGTACGACGAGCTGGTCGACCGGGCCACCACCGTCTACCACCCGGACCGGCGGCTGCAGGTGGAGGCCGAGCTCCAGAAGCACGCCGCCGAGCAGCTGCTGTGGATTCCGGTCGCAGAGTGGCCCACAGCGGTGTTCCTCAACAAGAGGATCACAGGCGCTCCCACGACCATCTCGTACATGTACTACCCGTGGGCCGCCGATGTGGGGGCCGCGACGTGAACTTCGTCAGATTTGCGATGCGGCGGATGGCGGAGATGGCCGCCACTCTGCTCGGTGCGTCGTTCGTGGTCTTCGGTGCGATGTACCTTGCGCCGGGCAGCCCGGCGAGTTTCCTGCTGTCGGGCCGCCCGGCCTCGCCGGAGGCGCTCGCCGCGATCAACGCCCAGTACCACCTGGACGACCCGTTCGTCATCCGGTACCTCCAGTGGCTCGGCGACGTGATGCATGGCGACTTCGGGCGCTCGATCACCTACCGCACCGACGTGTCCCGCCTCCTGGCCGACCGCCTTCCCACCACCCTGCTGCTGATCGCGATGGCGCTGGTCGTGGTCGTGGTCGTCGGCCTACTGCTCGGCCGGCTCGCCGCCGTGCGCGGCGGCGCCACCGACTCCGCGATTCTGGTCACCACTACGCTCGCCGTCGGCACCCCGTCATTCGTCGCGGCCGTCCTGCTCCAGGGCCTGTTCGCCGTCGGCCTCGGCTGGTTCCCGAGCAGTGGCGCGGGCGAGGGCTTCGGTGACATGGTCTGGCACCTGACTCTCCCGGCAATCGCGCTCGCGCTCTACCTGATCGGCATGCTCGCCCGGGTCACCCGCTCCGCCATGCTCGAAGCCCTCGGAAGTGAGCACGTCACCGTGGCTCGCAGCCGCGGTGTCCCCGAACGCCAGGTGATCAGCCGTCATGTGTTCCGCAACTCGATGGGCACCGTCCTGACCACCGGCGGACTGATCGTCTCGACGCTCCTGGTCTGCACGATCCTGGTGGAGAGTGCCTTCAGCATCGGCGGCATCGGCCAGCTCCTCGAACTGTCCACCACCACCAAGGACTTCCCCACCGTCCAGGCCATCTCCCTGATCATCGTCGCCCTGTTCATGATCGTGAACCTCATCGTCGACCTGCTGCTGCCCCTGGTCGACCCGCGGATCACCCTCGGATCGAGGAGGTCCTCCGCATGACCGCCGTCCTCACCCGCCGGCCCGGCCTCTCCAGGATCCGCTCCGCCCGGTCACCGCTCTACCTGATCTGCCTGGGCTTCGCCGCCCTCGTCGTCGCAGCTGCGTTGCTCGCCCCCTGGGCGGTGCCCTACGACCCCAACAACATCGACCTGGGCAACGCACTCGCCGGACCCTCCGCCGGGCATCCCCTCGGCGTGGACGCAGCCGGCCGTGACACCCTCTCCCGTCTGCTTCTCGGAGCCCGCACCTCGCTGCTGGGCCCTCTCGGGGTAGTCGCGTTCTCCACCGTCGCGGGCGTGGCCATCGGTACGGCCGCGGCCTGGAAAGGCGGGTGGATCGACTCCGCCCTCTCCCGCAGCACGGAACTGGTCTTCGCCTTCCCCGGAATGCTGCTGGCCATTCTGATCATCTCCGTCTACGGCGAGGGGCTGCTCGCCCCGGTCATCGCGCTGGCCATCGCCTACCTCCCCTACGTCAGCCGCCTGACCCGCTCCCTGGTCCTGGCCGAACGCGAACGCCCTTACGTCAGTGCCTATCAGGTCCAGGGCCATGCGCCGATTCAGATCTGCCTGCGCCACATCCTGCCCAACATCGCGCCCGTCGCCCTCGCCCAGTCCACCATCAACTTCGGCTACGCCCTCATGGACCTCGCCGGCCTCTCCTTCCTCGGACTCGGCGTGCCCGCGCTCACCCCCGACTGGGGCCGCATGGTCTTCGACGGACAGACCGCCATCCAGTACGGCTACCCGCTGTCCGCGATCCTGCCCTCTGTCCTCATCGTGCTGAACGTGGTCGCCTTCAACGTGGTCGGCGAACGCTGGGCCGACCGCGTCGCCAGGAGAGAGCGATGAACACACTCGACATCCAGGGGCTGCGGATCACCCTGCCCGGCACCGCCCGCCCGGTCCTCGACGGTGTCGACCTCACCGTCGCCGCCGGCGAGACCGTCGCCCTCGTCGGTGAGTCCGGCTCCGGGAAGACCCTCACCTCCCGCAGCGCACTACGCCTGCTACCGCCCGGCGCCACCGCCGAGGGCGCCGTCCGCGTCAACGGCCATGACGTGCTCACCATGCATACCGATCAGCTGCGCGCCCTGCGCACCGGCACAGTGGCCATGATCTTCCAGGATCCGCGCGCCGCCATCAACCCGCTGCGCCGCATCGGTGACTTCCTCACCGAAAGCGTCCGCCGCACCCGGATCATGAACCGGACGGACGCGACCGCCCGGGCCACCGAGCTGCTCCGGGCGGTCGGGCTGGACGCCTCCGCCCTGCACAAGTACCCCAGCCAGGTCTCCGGCGGCATGCTGCAGCGCGTCATGATCGCAGCCGCCCTCATGGGTGACCCCGCCCTCCTGCTCGCCGATGAGCCCACCACCGCCCTGGACGTCACCACGCAGGCCGAGGTCGTGGCCCTCCTCGCCGAACTCCGCGAACGCTTCGGCACCGGACTGCTGTTCGTCACCCACGATCTCGACCTCGCCGCCGCCATCAGTGACCGCGTCTACGTCATGTACGCAGGGCGGATCGCCGAGAGCGGCCCCGCGGAAAACCTCTTCACGCACCCGCGCCACCCCTATACGGCGGCCTTGCTCGCCTCCACGCCCCGTCTCACGACTCCCGGCGGCAGACTCGCCGCCATCGACGGCCAGCCCCCCGACCTGCGCACGGTTCTGACCGGCTGCTCCTTCGCCGCCCGCTGCCCGCTCGCCACCGAGGTCTGCGGCCAGCAGGCCCCCGTACCCCAGCCCGTCCCGGGGCAGCCCGGACACCAGGCCGCCTGCCACCACAGCGACCGGCTCGACAGGAGCGCCGTCGATGTCTGAGCACGAACTGCAGGCCGTGGACCTGAGACGCACCTTCGGAACAGTACGCGCCGTGGACGGTGTTTCCTTCACCCTGCCGGTGGGCGGTTCCCTCGGCATCGTCGGCGAATCCGGCTCCGGCAAGACCACCACCGCCCGGATCGTCGTGGGCCTGGAGCAAGCCGACGCCGGTGAGGTCCTCGTACGGGGCCGATCCCGGCCCCGTGGCGCACGGGGCCGCGCACAGCGTCTCGCCCGTGCCCGCGAGGTCCAGATGGTCTTCCAGGACCCCTACCTCTCCCTCGATCCGAGGACGAGCGTCGAGGCGGTCCTGCGCGAGACCCTGCGCCTGCACTTCCCCGACATGAACCACGCCCGGCGTGTGCGCGAACTCCTCGACCAGGTGGGCCTCGGAACACGCGCCGCCGACGCGCTGCCCCGGCAGCTGTCGGGCGGCCAGCGCCAGCGCGTGGCCATCGCGCGGGCCCTCGCCGTGGAGCCAGCCGTTCTCGTCCTGGACGAAGCGGTTGCCGCACTCGACGTGTCGGTGCAGGCACAGATCCTCAACCTGCTGGCCGACATCCGGCAACAGACGTCGATCGGCTACCTGTTCATCACACACGACCTCGGCGTGGTCCGATGTGTCACCGACGACGTCATCGTCATGCGCCACGGCAGTGTCGTTGAGGCAGGCGCCACTGCCGAGGTGCTCGCCGCGCCCCAGCACCCCTACACCCGGCTCCTCCTTGAGTCCGTGCCCCATCCCGGCTGGGACCCGGAACGGATCGCAGCAGCCCGACGGGCCCTGTGACAGACCGTCACCGGATCGGCCACGTAAGGCTTTCCACCCAACTCCGGAGACTCCGCGAACAGTCGCAACAGGAGGCACTAGTGAACGATCACGCAGCGGGCCGACCCTCCGGATCGGGCCCGGGCAGGCGCAGTTTCCTGGCAGCCGCAGGACTGACCGCAATGGGAGCGGCCCTGGCGGCGGCAGCCCAGGGACGGGCTGGGGCCGCGTCCCGACCGAGACGGACCACAGCCCCGGCAGACTCCTTCATCGTCCCGGTCGAGGACGTCCGCCACACTCGCACCTGGATGGCCTGGCCGGACAGCACCGCCATCTGGGGTCGCGCGCTCAGCGGAGTCCAGGCGGACATCGCACTGATCGCCCGGACCATCGCCACATACGAACCCGTCATCATGTGCGCCAACTCCGCGAGCGCCGCCAGGGCGCAGTCGATGTCCGGATCCTCGGTCACGGTCATCAGCTCCATCCCGGTCGATGACTGCTGGATGCGTGACACGGGCCCGGTTTTCCGCACCGACGGCGCCGGCGGCCTGGACGCGATCGGCCTGAACTTCAACGGTTGGGGCAACAAGCAGAACCACGCCAGGGACGCACTCGTCGCCGAGCGGATCGCCACCTACGTCGGTGTACCGTTCACCCACGCCGATCTGGTCGGCGAGGGCGGTGCTGTCGAACAGGACGGCACCGGCACCCTCATGGCGACCCGCAGCAGCCTGATCAACCGCAACCGCAACCCCGGAATGTCGCAGAGCCGGCTCGAGACCGCGATGTGCGCAGCGTACGGCGCCTCCAAGGTCATCTGGTTCGACGGCGTCTACGGTCAGGACATCACGGACGACCACGTCGACGCCACGTCGCGCTTCCTCTCCCCCGGGGAAGCACTTGTCCAGATGCCGCCGGCGTCCGACAACGACGCCTATGCCCGGGACGCGCGTCAGCAGTACCACATCCTGCGCGAATCGACGACAGCCACCGACCGGCCGATGGACGTGATGCAGCTCCAGGGCCCGGACTACAACAAGATCCGCTCCACCAACCGGGACTTCCTCGCCTCCTACGCCAACTTCTACCTGTGCAACGGCGCTGTCATCTGCGCCCACTTCGGTGACACCCAGGCAGACGCCGCAGCGAAGGCGACCCTGGCCCGGCTTTACCCCGACCGAGTCATCGAACAGCTCAACATCGACCGCCTCGGCACCGGAGGCGGCGGCATCCACTGCGTCACGCAGCAACAACCTGTCCCATAACCGTCAGAAACGACAGGCGCGCCCCGGGGCCGGACTCGAACCGGCACGGGGCGCTGCCCTCTCACCGGCCCCTGGCATGGCGCTCGCCAGTCAGGGGGCAGGCGGCGTCGTGGTCCGCGGTTCCGTCGTCGGGAAAAGCAAACAGGACGGGCCGCGCCGGGACGGCCCAAGGGAAAGCCCGCAGCCTGTGCCGCTGGCCGGAGCGTACCGGCGTGGCGACCCCGATGGAGGCCGCCGGCCCGGCCTTCAAGCCCTCACGCAACCCGGTCACGGCGCCGTGCCCGGGGACCGCCCTGCCGAACCGACACGATGCCTGGCCCGGTCACCGCCCTTACGGTGGTGGGATGGCAGTGATCAACGGTTGGAGGCGGGAAGCACGAGCCCGGCCCGGCGTGGTGGACGCGCTGATGTCGGCCGTGCTGTTCGCGCTGTCGGTTGTGGCTTCTGCTGTTGTGCCGGACGAGCACCGGATCGAGTTCCGGTGGCAGGGCGTGGTGCTGGCGGCGGTCGGCTGCTCGGCGTTGATGTGGCGACGCCGTCACCCATTCGGCGTACTGGCTGTCGCGGTCGGCTGCGGAGTGCTCTTTCAGGTGCTCGGATTCCGGGAGAGCCCGCTGGTGGCAAGCCCGGTCGACGTGTCCGTCTACACCGTGGCGGTGCGGACCGACCGGCGCACCACCTGGACCACAACGTCGGTCACGGCCGCCGTCCTGGTGGGGGCGGCCGTGGCGTTCGCCCCGGGATCGTGGCTGGAGCCGGAGAAGGCGGTGATGCTGGCGTGGACGGCTCTGTCGGCCGCTATCGGGGACGCGGTGCGGTCACGCCGTGCCTATGTGGCAGCCGTGGAGGAACGGGCGGAGAACGCGGAGCGAACCCGTGAGCAGGAGGCACAGCAGCGGGTGGCGGCCGAGCGCGTCCGGATCGCGCGCGAGCTGCACGACGTCGTCGCGCACCACATCGCCTTGATCAACGCTCAGGCAGGCGTCGCCGTCCATCTTGCGGAGCGGCAGCCGGAGCAGACACTCGCCGCGCTGGAGAACATCCGGGACACCAGCCGGTCGGCGCTGGATGAACTTCGCGTGACCGTAGGCCTGCTACGGCAGTCGGGTGATCCGGCGGCGCCGCGCGATCCGATGCCGGGTCTGACGCACCTACCGGCCCTGCTGGCGTCGTTCGAAGGCGCCGGCCTGGCTGTCAGGCACAGTCAGCGCGGTATCAGTGAACCTCTGGCGCCGGCGGTCGACCTGGCCGCGTACCGCATCGTGCAGGAGGCGCTGACCAATGTGCACAAGCACGCCGGCGCGGACCACGCCCGATTGTTCCTGCATTACCGCCCCGAATGGCTGACGATCACCGTCGAGGACGACGGACGCGTCGGACCGCACCACCAGCCGACCCAGGGAACGGGGCACGGACTGATCGGGATGCGCGAGCGGGCTGCCATCGTCGGGGGCACGCTGTACGCGGGAGCCCGCCCGCAGGGCGGCTTCGCTGTGACTGCCGATCTGCCCCTGCGAGCCGCAACGGCCACGGGCGGTCCGGCAACGAACGGACCGCCGAGGAGAGATGGGTATGACGATCCGCGTACTGCTCGCCGATGACCAGGCCCTGCTGAGGGGCACCTTCAGGATGCTGTTCGATTCTGCGGACGACATGGAGACCGTTGGCGAGGCATCCAACGGCCGCGAGGCAGTGGAGCTGGCCCATGCGCAGCACCCGGATGTGCTCCTGATGGACATCCGCATGCCCGAGATGGACGGCCTCGCCGCGACGCGGCTGATCGGCGAGTCGGAGGACCTCGCAGGGGTGAAGGTCCTCATTCTGACCACCTTCGAAGAGGACGAGTACGTCGCTGAGGCGCTGCGCGCGGGTGCGAGCGGCTTTCTCGGCAAGGGCGCGCGGCCCGAGGAGCTTCTCGAGGCCGTACGCACGGTCGCCGCCGGGGAAGCGCTGCTGTGCCCGTCTGCCGCCCGAGCGCTGATCACGCGATTCCTGACGCAGCCGGAAGCGTGCCCGGCAGCCATGCACGAGCGGCTGGAGTGCCTGACACCACGGGAACGCGATGTCCTGGGGCTCGTCGCGCTGGGCCTGTCGAACGAAGAGATCGCCGATCGCCTGTTCATCAGCCCGCTGACCGCCAAAACCCACGTCAACCGGGCCATGACCAAGCTGGCGGCTCGTGACCGGGCCCAGCTCGTGGTCATCGCCTACCAGAGCGGCCTGGTCAGCCCGGCGATGGAGCCGAGTCGCCCGGCAACATCTGCGTAATCGCCGGCACAGGTACGTGCCGCGTTCCGTTCCTGCTGTAGGCCGGCGGACTCCCTACCACGGACGTGGTACCCCGGAATCGCTGCACGGGGACGATGCGCAAGGGGCCGTCCCCGGGCGAAAGTGAGGTGGTGAACGGAGGTTTCGCAATGATCGAAGCCCACTGCCTGACCAAGAGGTACGGCGACCGAACGGCCGTCGAGGATTTGTCCTTCACGGTCCGCCCCGGCATCGTGACGGGGTTCCTCGGTCCCAACGGGGCCGGCAAATCCACCACCATGCGGCTCATCCTCGGCCTGGACGCCCCCACCGCAGGGCATGTCACCGTCAACGGCCTCCCCTACGCAATGCACGAAGCGCCCTTGCGTGAGGTCGGGGCGATGCTGGAGGCCCGCGCCATCCACACCGGCCGCACCGCTTACCACCACCTGCTGGCCCTGGCCGCCACCACTGGCATCCCCCGCCGGCGCGTGAACGAGGTCATCGACCTCGTAGGCCTGCGCGAGGTCGCCAACAAGCGGGCCGGCGGGTTCTCCCTGGGCATGGGCCAGCGCCTCGGCATCGCCAGCGCGCTTCTCGGCGACCCTGCCACGGTCATCCTCGACGAGCCGGTCAACGGCCTCGACCCGGAGGGCATCCGGTGGATCCGGAATCTCCTCAAGAGCCTGGCGGGGGAGGGGCGCACGGTGTTCGTCTCGTCGCATTTGATGAGCGAGATGGCGCTCACCGCCGAACATCTCGTCGTCATCGGCCGCGGCCGGCTCATCGCCGACATCTCGGTCGAGGAATTCACCCGCGGCGCGGCCCACACCGTGGTGCGCGTGCGCTGCCCGGAAATCGGCCGCTTGAAACGTCTGCTGGCCGGTCCGGACGTCACCCTGACCTCCTGCGCGCCCTACACCTTGGAGGTAGTCGGCCTGACGAGTGACCACATCGGCTCGGTCGCCGCCGGGAACGGGCTTACCCTGCTCGAACTCTCCCCCCAGAGGATCTCTCTGGAGGAGGCATTCATGGAACTGACCCGGGACGCGGTCGAGTACCGCGCCAACAGCACCGACGAGCCGGTCGGAGTAAGGGGCGCATCGTGACCACGATCCTTACGTGCCCGCTCGGCTCGACAGTGCGCCCCGGCAAGGTGACCCTGCGGCGGGTCCTCAAGTCCGAATGGATCAAGCTGCGCACCGTGCGCTCCACGTCGATCACCTTGCTGACCGCCGTGGTAGCGATGGTCGGGTTGGGCATGCTGGTCAGTCACCTGCGGGCAGGCCACCTCGACGCGCGGGAACTGGCGCACTTCAACGGAGCCGAGGTCAGTCTGGGCATGTACCGGCCCGCACAGTTGGCCATCGGTGTCCTCGGCGTCATGGTGTTCACGGGTGAGTACTCCACCGGAATGATCCACGCCACACTCACGGCCGTCCCCAGGCGGCTTCCCATGCTGGTGGCCAAGGCCGCCGTCTTCACCGGCGTCGTCCTCGTCCTGATGACCGCAGCCTCTTTCGCCGCCTTCTTCGGTGGCCAGGCTGTCCTGTCCTCCGCTCACCTGGCCACGCATCTCTCCGACCCCGGCGTCACCCGTGTGGTTTTCGGTACCGCCCTCTACCTCACTGTCGTCGGACTGTTCGGCGTCGCCCTGGGCGCCATCATCCGCAGCTCTGCGGGAGCCATCGCCACGCTGGTGGGCATCCTGCTCGTCCTGCCCGGACTGGGCGCTCTGCTTCCGGCCGACTGGGCTCAGCACATCGACCCCTACCTGCCCAGCAACGCCGGACAAGCCGTGCTCTCCGTCGTCCCCGATCCCGCGATGGCCCCCTGGACAGGTCTGTCACTGTTCGCCGGATACGCAGCCGTCCTCCTGGGTCTCGCGGCCTGGCTCCTCAAGCGACGCGACGCCTGACCGGCGGAGGACGAAGCCGCACAACAGCGCCACAGGTTCGTCCCGCCGGATTCGCCGACCGCACGCCCCGTCCGGAGCAGACCGACACACCGGGGGCGGATGGCGCGGGGCACGCCCATCACCGCTCTTTCGGGCCGCGGCCCCGGCGGCGGGCGCACCCGAACACAGGGCGACACATCGGCGGCCTCGGCGCCCACGGCACCGCGCACCATTCGCTGCGCCGCCCGCCCACCGCATCCCCGATCCACGGCTGAACCTCCTGGATCTTCCCGCTGCTGTTCGCAGCCGCAGTCTTCCACTCCCGGCGCCGGGCCGGCCCGCAGAGCGGAGGCCCCGCCGATCGAAGGCGACCCACACCTATCAGGACAGCACCGCCGAACGGACCACGTCCGCCGTGGACGTCACCGAGCAGGACCAGGATGACGCCCGCGCCTGAACCCCATGGCCGCACCGACCGCGTGGCCCCCCGCACCGAGAGGACACCCGCCATGTTCACCGCACCCCAGGAATGCAGCACGATCCGTGAGCTGCTGGCCGGATACGCACTCAATGCCCTCGCCGCCGACGAAACCACTCAGGTCCGCGCCCACCTGACGACCTGCCCCGCCTGCCGGGACGAACACGACTGCCTCGCAGCGGTGAGCGCGCACCTGCCCCTGCTCCGCGACGCTCTCGCCCGCGACACCGGCCGACGGCAGCAGATGTACGTGCCCGCCCCGGCGGAGGGCTGCCACACGCCCCGTCACCAGCCCCGTCGGCGTCGGCCGGCCCGAGGGGTCATGGCCAGGCAGCTCACACTCACCCAATTGGTGAGCAGGACGCGTGCGTCAGGTGAACCCGGCAAGCGCGCAGGCAGGGATGCCCAGGGCACCCGGGTAACGGCAGACGGTGCGGAGGGGCGGGCTGCGCCTCAGCCTCTCCGCCGGGTGGCCACACCCCGGCCGGCCGCGTGAGGCCGAGGCGGGCCGACCGGGCTCCGTTGTCGCATACGCCTCGACCGCCTGGCTGTTGAGGTTCGTTGCCCAGCGCTCCTCCCATGCCCTAGGTCCTGTCCTGTCGATCTTCGTGGATCAGCCCGGGGCGTCTGGTGCGGTGCATCGCAAGGCGGAGGATCGTCCTCGTACTGGACGTACTTGGGCGACTGAAGACAACGCAGCGAGGTGCCGTGCCAGGCGTTCCGGGCCCACGAAGATCGGCAGGACAGGACCTAGTCAACGACCGGATCGTCGTCGGAGCGCTGGTGTTCGGCCTGCTGGGGGCGAGGGTGCTCAACGCCTGACGGTCAGGCCGCGGGGAATCGCGAAGGCGGTGAGTGCCGCGGTGCCGGGTCCGAGCCGGGCCCACGGGCCCGGGAACAGGAGCACGGCGAGGGCCGAGGTCGGGAACTTTCCGTGGACCCGTGCGAGTGCCTGGTCGTCACCTTCTCCGGCCAGGGACAGGACCAGGTCCTGCACGCCTGGCTGATGGCCGATCAGCAGCACGGTCCGCCGTCGCTCCGGGACCGCACGCACCACATCGAGCAGGGCGGAGGCGGTTGCCTCGTAGACCCGCGGCTCGAAGACCACCTTCGGTGCCGCACCGAGTTCCGCCGCGACAAGCTCCCACGTCTCACGAGTACGCCTGGAGGTAGAGCAGATGACCAGATCGGCCACACACCGAGCCTCGCGCAGCCACCGCCCGGCCGCCGCGGCGTCCCGGCGGCCTCGCCCGGCGAGCGGACGCTCATCGTCGGGTACACCCTCCGGCCAGGCCGACTTGGCGTGCCGCAGCACGATCAACCGGGTGTGCGCGGACCTGGGCACGGCTTCATCTCGCTTCCGCCGGCTGCATGCCACCGACTCCGGGCCTGGCGTACGCCGCTGCTTGCCCGGATGCCGGCAGCGCGCCGGGAGCGCTCCGCGGTACGAGCGTGCAGCTCGCGAGGACGAGGAACAGCCGCTTGCCCTGACCGGCTCGCGGAATCGTGAGGCCCACGGGCGCTCCCTCAAGCTCGATGGGTCGGTTCCCTCAAGGGCAGGCCGGAAACCGGACGGCCCTGACGGGACCAGTCTTGGTCGGCATCCGGCACCGAACCAGTCGATTGCTCCACCCGGCGGAATGCGCAAGGGAGCACCCCGGATGCGGACCAGGTTCATGACGGCGGCGTGGTGGGAGGCCCACCGCGGGTGGAAGTGCGGCTCCTGGACGGACAGTTCACCGACGAGGGCGGTCGGCCGCGGGTCGTCGGGGGATCACCCTCACCGGCGGCCCGGCCCCGGTGCGCGCCTGCATCGACGAGCTGCTGCCCGATGTTCTGGACGGCACGGTCGAGCCCGGCCGCGTCTTCGACCGCACCGCCTCCCTGGACGAGGTGCCCGAGGGCTACCGGGCAATGGACCGGCGCGAGGCGCTGAAGGTCCTCGTCACACCCTGACGCGGGCAAGCACCCCTTCGTCGGCAGGTGCCCGCATGGCACCTGCCGACGAGGCCGTGGTCAGCCGGGCTGCTGCCGACCAGTGGCCATCCTTGCGGGCAATCAGCCGGCGATCTCCGCCGGGAACCAGCGACTGCGCCTGTTGGGTGACTTCGCGAGTGTGCAGCCGCGAGAGCCGGGGGGATGCGGCGCTGTCTGGTACCAGCAAGGAATGCCCAGGCGATCGCATCTCCAGCCCGACAACCCGGACCCCGGCTCCCGGCCTGGAAGGCGGAGATACCCGATCCGTGCAGCGTCGCGCCAGGCGATGCGTGGCATCAGAGGTCCCGCGCCCCGGGACCTGGGCTCGCAGCGCGCAGCGGCCGAGCCGACGCAGGAACTGCATGTGCCCCCCGCGCTGCGGACGGCCGCTGCCTACGCCTGGCGGATGCTCGTCGTGGGAGCTGTTGTCTACGCCGTCTTTTCCGTGCTGGGACGGTTCCACGAGGTTGCGGTAGCAGTCTTCCTCGGCCTGGTCGTCACCGCGTTGTTGCGCCCGGCGGCTGACCTCCTGGCTCGTGTGATGCCGCGACCACTCGCGGTGGCAGTGACGCTCCTCGGCAGTATCGTCCTGGTCCTCGGCTTGCTGTCCCTGGTCGGCGAGGCGGTCGCCGGAGAACGTGCCGGGCTGGAGCGGCAGTTCAGCGACGGCCTTGCCAGGATCGAGCGGTGGCTGGAGGAGCCGCCGTTCCGGTTGAACCCCGGGGCACTGAGCGACTTGCAGGTCCGGATCGGACAGTACCTGTCCAGCCATCGGTCCACCCTGATCAGTACGGCGCTCAGTGGCGTGGGCCGACTGGTGGAAGTGATGACCGTGTTCGCTCTCGCGCTGTTCTGCTCGGTCTTCTTCATCCACTCGGGCGACCGGCAGTGGGACTGGTTGTGCGAACAGTTTCCGGCGACGGCGCGGGAGCGAATGGAGATCGCGGGCCGAGCGGCGTGGCGGACGTTCACCGGGTACACCCACGGCATCGTCGTGGTGGCCACTACCAACTCCGTACTCGTGGGACTTGCCCTCTTCGTACTCGGAGTGCCGCTGGCGTTTCCGCTGGCGCTGCTGGAGTTCTTCGCCGCCTTCGTCCCACTGATCGGCTCACCCATCGCCCTCGGAGTGGCTGCCGTCGTGGCTCTGGCGTCAAAGGGCCCGCTCGTAGCGGTCGTTGTCATCGCGCTGATCGTCATCATCGGCCAGATCGAGGGGCACCTGCTGCACCCGATCGTGATGAGCTGGGCAGTCCGCCTGCATCCAGTCGTGGTCGCACTCTCGGTGATCGGTGGCGCGATCGCGGCGGGGGTGCTGGGAGCGGTGGTGATTGTTCCGCTGGTGTCCGTCGTCTGGTCGGTCCATCAGGCTCTGCAGCGGGCACGGAGATCCACGCAGGCGAAGGACACCCGTACGCGGTCGGCGACCGGCATGCGCAGAGGACGAGGGCCGAACCGTTCCGGCGTGTAGCGACCCGGGACCGGTTTTTCGACAGCACCTCCAGCGAATACCTCGATGAGCGGAACGTCCTCGTACGCGAAGTCGACGGCGCAAGCCCGGCACCGTCACCGCTGAGCTGTGCCCCTGCGCCGCCGCTCCTCGTACGGGCCGGGGTGAGCACCCCAACTGATCAGTCAGGAGTCGGAAACACGAACTGCACGTCGGTCAAGTGTTCCGACAGCTCCCACAGGCGGCGGCCGGTCTCGGTGTCGGCCGCCGCGGGGGACATCTGCACCCGCGTCGGTCCGCCGCGCAGCTCGGCCAGGAAGGTGACCTTTTCCCTCGTCGCGCACCGCAAGGATCACGTGCCCGCCCTGGCGGGCGAGCGCTCGGGTGGTCGCCAGACCGAGGCCGCTGTTGGCTCCGGTGACGACGAACACCCGCTTGGTCTGGTCCGGGATCTGCTCGACAGTCCAGCGCTGCTCCTGTCATATGGCATACGTTGCCGTGCGTGGCACTTAGTGTCAAGATGCTCCTGAGTGTCACGCGCGGCATGGCGCTACGATTGACCTGTGAGTTCCCACCCCGAAATCAGCCTGGCCCAGCGCAAACGTCAGCTCGTCTCCAACGAGCTGACCGAAGCGGCGCTGCAGCTGCTGGCGCTGAAGGGGTTCGACGCGGTCACCATCGACGAGATCGTGGCCACGGCCGGAGTGTCCAAGCGCACCTTCTTCCGGTACTTCGCGTCCAAGGAGGACGTGGTTGTCCAGTTTCTGGCCGACATGGGCATCGGCATGCACGCGGAGTTGGCGGCCCGCCCCGTCGAGGAACGGCCCTCCGTGGCGCTGCAGCACGCCGTCTGGGTCTCCATGGCTGCCTGCGGCGACCCATCCGACAGGGCCCTGCGAGTGGTGCAGCTGATTCTGCGTACCCCCGCCCTCCACGCACGCTTTCTGGAGCGCCAGGCGCAGTGGCGCGACGACCTGACGGCGGAGTTGGCACGCCGCCTGGAGCTCGACCCCGACACCGATCTGTACCCGCAGCTGGCCGCCGGGATGGCGCTGACCGCCTTCGGGGCCGTGCTGCAACGGTGGAGCAGCAGCGAGGGTGCCGAGGATCCCGCTGAGCTGACCGACCGGGCCTTCAAGGTGATCGCCCCGGCGTTGGACGCCGTCGAAGGGCGGGCCTCTTCCGGGCACATGCCCCACGATGCCTGAGCCGGCTGCGTCGGCGGTCCCCATGGGTCTGCCGATGCACCGGCCGAGGCGACGGCTGCGCAACACCGCACCTCACCCGCAGGGCCGGAAACCGGCATGCCGCTGACCTCGGCACCCTGGCCGATGTCCGGCCGCGGGTGCACGTGCCCGGAATCGCTGCAGCTCCGCATGTGTCGGGTGTTCCGACAGCGCGGCGAGGTGCCGTAGCTGTCGTCGTGCGCCCGTCACGGATTACGGGACAGCTCTGAGGAAAGGCGGCCGTGCACCTGCCTTCCACTGGACCGCTTCGGCAGGGTGTGAACGAACCGGCCCGTGGAATCTCTTCCGCGGGCCGGTTCGCATGCCGGGGCATGCCAGGGCGGGCGACGCCCGCCCGCGGATCAGGAGTAGAAGTTGCGCTGCCACCGGTGCTTGGCCAGCACCGCGAGTTGGTCGGCAGTGAGCGGACACCCGTCGCTCAGGGCCGTGTTGCGCTCGACGTTGCGTACGGTGCGCATGCCGGGGATGACGGTGGAAACCGCCGGCGAACTCAGTACGAACCGCAACGCGGTCTCGGCGATCTCATCGGGGGCGATAGCGAGGTCGGCGACGATCGCGGCCACCCGCTGTTCGACCTGTGCCGGGCGGTCATCGCGGAAGTAGCGGTTGCGCCAGTCACCCTCGGGGAACGCGGTGCCCGCGGTGATCCGACCGGTGAGGCCGCCCTCGTCCAGCGCCACCCGCACGATGACACCGACGCCGTGTTCCTCACAGGCCGGGAACAGCGCGTCGGCGGGTGCCTGGTCGAAGACGTTGTAGATGACCTGCACGCTGTCCACGGCGCCGCTGCGTACGAGTGCGAGTGCGCTGTCGGGCTGGTGGTCGTTGATGGAGACGCCGAACAGGCGGATCTTGCCCTCCTGCTTCAGTGCGGCGATCGTCTCCAGCCAGTCGCCACGGCCGACCCAGTCGTCGCTCCACACATGGAACTGCAATACGTCGAAGTGATCCAGGCCGCTGGTGCGCAGACTCGTCTCCAGGCTTGCGCGGATGTGCTTGCCCGGGAACGCCTCGGCCGGGTCAAGGCCGTCGGGCGCCGGCCATGTGCCGTTCTTCGGCGGCACTTTGGTCGCGACGCGTACCTCGTCGCCGGCCCGCTCGCGGACGACCCGGCCGACGATCCGCTCACTCTCGCCGTAGCCGCGGGCGGTATCGATGAAGTTCACACCAAGGTCGATGGCACGGTGCAGGGCCCGTACGGACTCGTTCTCCGTGGCACCCACCCAGCTGGACTCACCGATGCCCCACGCGCCATAACCGATCTCGGACACGGACAGTCCACTTCGCCCCAGCTCGCGGTAGCGCACAATCATCCTCCACGTCATGGTCCTCGTCCTGGCCGAGTCGAGGCTTCCGCCAGGAATCACGTTGACAATAGGCGACGTGGGTGGCAGGGGCAGGTGGATTTTGCGAGGGCCGCTGTCGTGGTCACGGGTGCACCCGTCGGCGTGTGCGCGGTGGGCCCGGCGCACCAGCGGCCGGTCGACCGCCTCGATCGGCGGGTCCGCGACGGGTGGGTTCCGACCGCCGATGCCGGGCTCAGGAATTCATGGAACGACGACTCTCATGTTCCCGTTCCGTGCCCGGAGAACGTGTGCGTCTCGACGGGTGTGCTCAGCCGTGAACCCCGTCACCAGCCTCCATGGACAGAACGACTAGTGTCCTGCGCCGGGAATTCGATCAAGATATGAGGCGAGGCGTTCGAGGATCTCGTCGGCGCTCTTCGTCCAGGCGAAGGGGCGGGGGTTCTCGTTCCAGTTCTTGATCCAGTTTCGGATGTCCTTCTCCAGCGCCTGGAGGGACTTGTGGGTGCCGCGCCGTATCTGTTTGTCCGTCAGGAGTCCGAACCACCGCTCGACCTGGTTGAGCCAGGAGGAATAGGTGGGGGTGAAGTGCATGTGGAAGCGGGGGTGGTCCTGAAGCCACTTCCTGACTGCCGGCGACTTGTGGGTGCTGTAGTTGTCACAGATCAGGTGGACGTCCAGGCCGGCAGGGATCTCCTTGTCGAGCTTGGTGAGGAACTTTTTGAACTCGACGGTCCGGTGGCGGCGGTGGATGGAGCCGATGATCTCGCCGGTGGCCACGTCCAGGGCGGCGAACAGGGTGGTAACGCCGTGACGGATGTAGTCGTGGGTGCGGCGTTCCGGCATGCCCGGCATCATCGGCAGCACCGGGGCGGACCGGTCCAGTGCCTGGATCTGGGACTTCTCATCCACGCACAGCACCAGGGCGCGCTCGGGTGGGTCGAGGTAGAGGCCGACCACGTCGCGGACCTTGTCGATGAACTGCGGGTCGTTGGACAGCTTGAACGTGTCGACCTGGTGCGGCTTGAGGCCGAACGCCTTCCAGATCCGGCCGACCGTGGACTTCGACAGTCCGCTCTCGGCCGCCATCGAAGCCCTCGACCAGTGGGTGGCGTCCTTCGGGGACCGCTCCAGCGTGGCGACGACAACCTCCTCGACCCGCTCATCGGTGATCTTCCTCGGACCGCCGGGCCGGGGCTCGTCCACCAGCCCCTCCATCCGCACTTCCAGGAACCGCCGCCGCCACTTGCCAACCGTCTGCGGCCAGATACCGAGCTCGTCGGCAACCTGCCGGTTCGTCTTGCCGTCCGCGCACCCCAGCACGATCCGGCACCGCTGAGCCAGCGCCTGCGAAGACTTCGCCCGCCGCGACCAGCGCACCAACGTGGCCCGTTCCTCCTCGGACAACACCAACTCGGCCATCGGCCGCCCCATCTTCGCCATGGAAGCAGTCTACTTATTCAACGAATTCCCGGTGCAGGACACTAGATGATCGATTCCAAGGGTTGGCCTCATTGCTCGAGGCGATTCCACGCGCCGCGGACATTGGTCGGTTACCCGGTGACGGGCCAGCCGATCACCTGGTCGAGCTGAAGGTCGCGAAGGACAGCGTTGTCCAGCTTTGCGTCGGTGGCGTTGGCCAGCCCATGAGGCGGGGCACCGGTGAGGACGTCTGATCGTTCCTGACGTTGTCTGGTCATGCTGGATGACGTGACGCTGGAGCAAGTCGAGGGCTGGGCTGACGAATTGGCGGCCCTGACGAGCCGGTTGGGGTATCTGTTCGCGCGGCCGGAGCCGCGGGAGGTGTTCGCCGACCTGATCGAGGGGCTGCTGTCGGACCTGCGCCCGGTGGAGCGGGGGATTCGGTGGGGAGTCGTACGCCGTCGCGCCTCGGCCGCTTCCGGGCCTGGGCTCCGAGCGGTCGTGAATCGGTGAGCACGGGCCAACGTGCGCGCGTCGGGCATTCAATGTCATGTCCGCGTCATTATCTAACATATGGCGAGTCCCATCCAATCCCCATCCACTTTTAAGTGACAGCTGCTACCATTTACCTATGGCTGTCAAAAATCGCTGGTTGGCGCTGATTGGTCTGACGATCAGCGTCCTCGTCATCGGCTCGGTGCAGGAAGTCATGAACAGCGAGGGCGGCGGCATCGCATGAGTACGCCTGGCCGACGGCACGTTCGTGGCCCGCCGCATCCTCGCGGTCGCCACCCAGATGCAGGCCCGCACCGAGGGTCTGGACGGCCTGAAACTGCCGATTGAGGAGCTGCCCGACAGCATGGGGCGCCGCTTCGCCTCCGGCATGGCCGGCACCACCGAGGTGCTGGGCGTGTGGGTGGCCGGCAACGCCACCGACCTGACCGCCCAGGTCGGCGCCTCCGCCGCGGCCGGCGCCCTGGCCGCCTCCCACGTCAACGCACTGCTGGCCACCGCTGACACCGACGCGGCCCTCGCCGCAACACAGGGCGCCACCACCACCTGACGTCCTGGCCTGCACCCCACCTCCCATTCACTCAGCGACCGGTCCTGCTCCAGCGCTGATTCTGCATGCCCTTTTGAGAGGAATCCATGAGTACGAACCCTGCACAGGTGGCACCCGCTGACGGGAGCGGCGGGGGCGCGCCGGATGCGCGTCAGCTGCGCGCGATCCTGATCGCCGTCTCGATGGCGCTGATGGCCGTCATCGCGTCAGTGTCCGGGCTGAACGTCGCCCAGACGCACATGGCCGTCGACTTCGACACCTCGCAGAACACGGTCCTGTGGATCATCAACATCTACACCCTCGCCCTGTCCGCACTGCTGCTGCCGCTCGGCGCGATCGGTGACCGCTTGGGCCGCAAGCCCATGCTGATCGCCGGGCTGGCCGTCTTCGGCGTCGCGAGCATTGTGGCGGGCCTGGCCCCGACCGCTGAGGTGATGCTTGCCGCGCGCGTGGCCAGCGGTATCGGCGCAGCAATGATCATGCCCATCACCCTGGCCGTCATCACCTCCACCTTCCCCGAGGAGCACCGCGGAAAGGCGATCGGCGTGTGGACCGGCGTCGCCGGAGGCGGCGGCGTCCTGGGCATGTTCCTCTCCGCCTTTCTCGTCGACGTCGCCGACTGGCGCTGGCTGTTCGTCCTGCCCGCAGTCCTGGTCGTCATGGCCCTGGCCATGACGCTGAAGTCGGTTCCCAACTCCCGCGAGCGCTCCGCCCACGCCTTCGACACCGTCGGCGCACTGGTATCCATCGTCGCCGTGGTCGGCCTCATCTTCGTCCTGCAGGAGGGACCGCAGCGCGGCTGGACCGCACCTGCGACTCTGATCAGCCTCGCCGTCGGCGTCATCGCCACGGCCGGTTTCGTGTTCTGGGAGCTGCACCGCCGGGACGCCTCGCTGCTGGACGTACGTCTGTTCCGTGAGCGCGGCCTGGCCGGCGGCTCGATCACGCTGGTAGTGGTCTTCGGTGTCCAGGCGGGTATCGCCGTGGTCCTCTTCCCGTTCCTCCAGGCCGTGCTCGGCTGGTCGGGACTGCTGTCCGCGGCGGCGCTGATGCCCCTGGCGATCGCGATGATGATGGCCTCCGGCCTGGCCCCCAAGCTGGCCGCGCAGATCGGCTCCCGCCCGACCATGACCGTGGGAATCGCGCTGACCGGCGTCAGCCTGGCGCTCATGGCCCTGTTCGTCTCCGTCGACGGTGGCTACCTGTCGATCCTGCCCGGCATTCTTGTCATGGGCATCGGCATGGGCCTGTCCATGGTGCCCTCCACCGAGGCCATCACCCGCTCCCTGCCGCGCGAGAAGCAAGGCGTCGCCTCCGCCCTCAACGACGTCACCCGCGAATTCGGCACCGCACTCGGCGTCGCCATGCTCGGCGCACTCCTGACGGCCGGCTACCGCAACGCCATCGACGACAGGCTGCACGGCATCCCCCAGGGGACCGCGGACACCGCACGGGAAGGCATAGCCAACGCCGTCGAGGCCTCGGGCAGCGCGGGCTCACACGCGCAGGACCTGGTCCACGCCGCAAAGCAGTCCTACGTCGACGGATGGCAGCAGGCCATGTGGGTAGGCGTCGCCGTCCTGGGCGTGCTGCTCGTCTACATCGCCCTCCGCGGCCCGAAGAATGCCACCCCCGCGGCTGCCTCGGACGAGGCAGAGGATACCGAGACCGTCGCCGCCCGATGACCGCATAAGAACTGGATGAACGGCACGCAGACTGTTCGTGCCATGGCAGAGCGTAGGCACCGCGACCTCGCGGCACCTGACGCCGGCCCAGACCGGTTCAGCAGCACTCGAGCCGCAGGCAACTAGCGCCACTTACCAAGACCGCAAGAAGGAGTACCACTGAGCGAGCGCCATCTTGAAGTTGGCTGGTCACAGGGGCTGGCGTGACTCCGTTCCGGGTTCTCGTGCTGGTGGCGGGCGGCAGTCTGTGGGGTAGATCGTCCGTCAGGTCGGCGGGCGTGACCGGATACGACGAAGCTCCGTTGAGGTGAGAGAGGTCTCAAGTTCCTTGCCAACAGCGGAGCTTCGGTGATTCGTGAGTCTGCCATGCCCGCGCTCGTGCTGTCGTGTTCTGTCGCCCTGGCGGGTGATGACGCGACGGAGAGCGTCGATCCGCGCGATCGTCGCGGGCGGCGATATCCGCTGGTCGCGCTGGTGAGAGCGGCGGCCTGCGCGGTGGCGGCCGGAGCGCGTTCGTACGCGGCGGTCGGGCACTGGCTGCGGCGGGCACCCCAGGACGCCCTGGCCCGGCTCGGCTTCCCGGTTCGTGGCGCGCTGGGGGTGCGGCCGGCCGCGTCGATGGACACCGTCCGCCGGGTCATCGGGCAACTGCACCCCGACGGTCTGGCCGTATTGCTGCGGCCCGCCGATACAGGCGGGCCCGCCCTGTGCGGTTGGCGGCGGACGGCAAGAGTGCCCGGGGCTCGCGCACCCGGACCCGGACCGCGGCTCATCTACTGGCTGTCATCGACCAGGACGACCAGGTCATCGCCCAGTTACGGATCCCCGACAAGACCAACGAGATTCCCTGCCTGCGCGAGGTGCTCGGCTCGTTGGACATCGAAGGCGCGTGGGTGAGCGCGGACGCACCGCACACCCAGACCGACACCGCACGGTTCCTGGTCCAGGACAAGAAGGCCCACTACCTGCTCACCGTCAAGCTCAACCAGCCCACCCTGTATGCCAGTTGCCGCCGCCTGCCCTGGGACAAGGTCACCGCGAACTACTACGACCGCACCGAGGGCCACGGCCGGAAGGAGACCCGGGTCGTGCAGGTACTGACCGTCTCCCACCTGGACTTCCCCCATGCCCGCCAGGTCGCCCGGGTCACCCGACACCGGACACACACCGCGACGGGCAGGCGCACCCGCGAGACCGTCTACGTCATCACCGACATACCCGCACGCCAGGCGAAACCCCAGGACATCGCCCTGAGCCTGCGCGGCCACTGGCGATCTTGGTGGTTAATTCGGGGGCCGGGTGACGTGCGTCAGCCCGTGTGCGGATCATGGTTCTGCGGCAGTCTTGTGGCTTCTGCCGCAGGACGGAGCGT